>JBCDGX010000156.1:0-10129 GCA_038750805.1 Myxococcota bacterium | reverse complement strand
GCGGGCGCGGAGGATGGCCGGAGCTTCCTGGCCGAGCTCTGCCCGCGTCGGGTGCGCGAGGGCGTTCGAATCCGTCCCGGCGCCGGCGACCCGAACGACGTCCAGTACCCGAAGCGCTTGGCGCTCGCGCCGCTCCAGAGGCTCCTGAAGCGCACGCGGCTCGTGATCGCTCCGGACCACCCGGTTCACTACGCCGAGCTCCGCGCCGGGAACGACGCGCACGCCATCTTCACGGTGCCCGGCGAGCCGACGGTCGTCGCGAGCCACCGCATCGAGCGCGCCCTGCTGCAGGGCATCACCGCGTCGGGTCGCGAAAGCGCCAGCGCCCTCGCCTGCGCAGGCGACTATGCGGGCTACGTGACGACGCCCGAGGAGTACGCCGAGCAGCACTACGAGGGCGCCTCCACGCTCTTCGGTCGGGAGACGCTCCCGCACCTCGTCGGCACGCTCCAGGCACTCGCGGCGCAGAACGTGATCCGGTCGCGCAGCCGGACCGTCGTCGAGCCGCTCCGCGCCCGGGACGTGCTCCGCGACGCGCGCGGCCTGCCCGGCCGCCTCGCGCGGCGTCCATGGCTCCTCGATGATGATGGGCGTCGCGAGCTGGTCGTGGCGGGAGGCATCGTCCCGCACCTTCTCGCCAGGCGCGGACGCGTCGCCGCGACGAAGACGGCGAAGGTGCCGCACCTGAAGGTTCGGATCGCCGCCTACGACCGGAGCGGGCTCCGCCGGACCTCACGCCTCCGCAAGCTCGAAGAGCCGGACTGAGGTCGCGCGCAGCGAAAAGAAACGCCCGCGAGCCGTGAAGCTCGCGGGCGTTCGAAAAGGTCCGGCCGAGGGACGATCGGTGGGTGGGCACGCGTTTTCGAGTTGGGTTGGGTGACCGCCCCCCGGCCTGTCGAACGGGCCTCGGGGGCCCGGTCTCGTCGACTGCCTGATGCCGTCGACAGTTCGAGATATGCGGGCATGCACGGTTTCGTCAAGGCTTCGTCCAGACTTCGCGTGCGAAATTTCTAGGTAGGGTCGAGGTTCGCCCGCTGTTCTCGACCCGTTCATCCGAACAATTCGGCTTTTTAGTCCTTCGAGGCGTCGAACGTTCGGATCCATCGAGCCGACCTGTCTAGGTTTCGCCTCATTCGTAGTCGTCCACCCCCCGCGACGCCTCCGCGGGCTCCAGGGACGCGAGGAAGCCCTCGGCGCGGTCGCGGATCGCCTGGCGCTCGGCCTCGTCCCAGCGCTCCCAGGTCCGGAAGAGCCCGCGGATCCGGTAGTTCCGCGACAGAAGCTCCCGGTGCTCGGCGAGGAAGGACCAGAAGAGCGCGTTGAAGGGACAGGCGTCCTCGCCCGTGCGCTTCGTCCGGTCGTAGGCGCAGCCCCGGCAATGGTCGCTCATCTTGTGGATGTAGCTGGCCGACGCCGCGTAGGGCTTCGTCGTGAAGGTGTCGTCCGCGTAGAGCGCCATCCCGTGCACGTTCGGCAGCTCGACCCACTCGTAGGCGTCGACGAAGCCCGCCCAGAACCAATGGCTCAGCTCGATGGGCTTCACCCCGGCCAGGAGCGCGAAGTTCCCGAGCACCATCAGCCGCTGGATGTGGTGCGCGTAGCCCTCGTCGCGCACGGTCGTGACGGCCTCCCGGAGGCAGGCCATGTCGGTCTTCTCGGGCTCCCAGAAGAACGCGGGGAGCGGTCGTGAGGCGCCGAGCGTGTTCGCCTCCCGCATCGCCTCGGCCCCGCGCGCCAGGTAGACCAGGCGCATGAACTCGCGCCAGCCCATGACCTGGCGCAGGAAGCCCTCGCAGCTCGCGAGCGGCATCGCCCCGTCCTCGTAGGCCCGGAGCGCGGACTCGCAGACCTCCCGCGGGTGCAGGAGCGAGAGGTTCATCGCGACGCTCAGGAGCGCGTGCCACATGAAGGGCTCGCCGCGAAGCATGGCGTCCTGGTAAGGGCCGAAGGAGGGCGCGCGCTCGCGGACGAAATGGTCGAGGGCCTCGAGCGCCTGGGCGCGGGTCACGGGCCAGGCGAAGCCCTCCACGTCCCCCCAGAGCCCCGGCCACTTCGCGACCCGCTCCATCACCTCGCGGGTGATCGCATCGGGCGGGAAGCGGCGCGCGTCCGGCGGGCGCACGCCCTTCGCCGGTTTCCGGTTGTCGGCGTCGAAGCTGTACTTCCCGCCGACGGGCTTGCCGTCCTCCATGAGCCAGCCCGTCCGCTTCCGCATGAAGGCGTAGAAGCGGTCCTGGCGCCAGACCTGCGTCGCGTTCTTCGCGGGCTTCTGCGTCGCCGCCCACGCCAGCGCATCGGCCCGCGAGAGCAGGAAATGCCCGCCCTCACCGCCATCGTCGTGGAGCTCGAGGGGCGCGCCGAGCGTGCCCTCGGCCTTGGCGAGGCCCTTCGCGAGCCCCTCCTCTCGCGGCACGAGCGCGACGACCTTCGTGCTCCCCCGCGCCGCGACGTGACGCCGGATCCCCTCGGCGTAGCTGGGCGCGTTCACGATCTCGACGTCGTAGCCATCGCGCTCCAGCTCGGCGGCGAAATGCCGCATGGCGCTGAGCACGAGGACGAGCTTCTTCCGGTTCCAGGGCAGCGCGCGGCCCTTCGCGTGCGACTCGACGAGCACGACGCTCCCGTCCTCCGGCGCGGCCGGGACGCAGGCCAGGCGCCGGTCGAGGTCCCAGGGCGCGACGAAGTAGGCGGGCCGTCCGCCCTTCGCGTCATCGTTCATCTCCGCCGAGCCTGGGCCTGCCCGCCCGCGTCGCCCACCTCCCCGCCTGCGGACCGCGGCGATGGACGCGGGACCCGCGCGCCCCCAAAGACGCCGTGATGGGCGGCCTCCTCCTCCTTCACGCGCTGGCGACCTGGGGCATGGTCGCGGTGATCTGGTTCGTACAGCTGGTGCACTACCCGCTCTTCGCGCAGGTCGGCGTCGAGGGCTTCGCGCGCTACGAGGCGCTCCACACCACGCGCATCACCTGGCTCGTCGGCCCGCTCATGCTCGTCGAGATCGCCACCGCCGCGGCCCTGGCCTTCGGGCCCGACGCGCCGCGCTTCGCCTCCCGCGCCGAGCTCGGCGTCGGCTTCGCGCTGGTGATCGCCCTCTGGATCAGCACCGTCGCGCTGAGCATTCCCGAGCACGCGCGCCTCGCCGGCGGCTTCGACGCGGACGCCCACCGGCGCCTCGTGCAGACGAACTGGCTCCGCACGGCCCTCTGGAGCGCGCGCGGCGCCCTGGTCACGGGCTGGCTCTGGCGCAGCCTCGGAGCGGGCGCGTGAGCGCGGAGGCGCCCGAGCGGGCCCTCCTCCTCGTGGACCACGGCTCCCGGCGGGCCGCATCGAACGAGATGCTCGCGTGCGTCGGGCGCATGGTGCAGCTCCAGGTGGGGCCCGCGGTCCCCGTGGTCATCGCCCACATGGAGCTCGCCGCGCCGACCATCGCCGAGGGCTTCGCCGCGGCGGTCGCCATCGGCGCCCGGGAGATCGTGGTCGTGCCCTACCTGCTCTCGAAGGGGCGCCACGCCACCGAGGACGTGCCGCGCATGGTCGCCGAGGCCGCCGCGGACCACCCCGGCGTTCGCTTCCGGGTGACGGCCCCGCTCGGCGTGCACCCGGGCATCGGCGAGGTCGTGCTGGCGCGGGCGGGCCTCCCCGTCGTAGCGACGCTCGCGGACGTGGCCCCGGAAGGCGAGGCCGGCTGCCCCGGCGACCCGGCACGCTGCCCGCAGGCCTGGTGCGCCTGCCGCTGAGCCCGGCACGGAGAGTGCACCGTCTCCGGCCCATCATGACCCGTCTCAGCTTGGCACACGTCCTCGTCGCGCTCTCCCTCTCGGGCTGCGGCTCCAGCGTCGTCGTCGCGGGGGATGGCGACGCGGGCCGTACACGCGACGCAGGCCGTACACGCGACGCCGCGGTCGACCAGGGTGTCGACCTTCCGGACGTTGTCGACTGGGCGGCCTGCGGCGCCGGGGACACCTGCCAACTCGCCATCCCCGGCTGCTGCGGCACCTGCTCACGTCCGACCGCGGACGACTTCGACGCTGTCAACGCCAGCTTCCGCGAAGCCCATCGCGACGAGGTGTGCCCGGTGCCGACGCCGTGCCCGGCCTGCGAGAACCTGCCGAACCCCTACCTCACGGCCGAGTGCGTCGCCGGCCGCTGCGAGGTCGTCGACCTCGAGCCGGAGCTTCGCGCGTGCGACGTCGACGAGGATTGTCGCCTCCGCACCCCCGAGTGCTGCGAGTGCGGCGGCATCGCCGATCCGAGCGTGCTCATCGCGCTCGGCCGCGGAGCGGACGTCGAGGATGCCTACGCGGAGCTCGTCTGCCCGGAGGACGTCGGCTGCCCGGAGTGCGCGCCGGTCTACCCGGACACCGTGCGGGCCGCCTGCCTCGCCGGGCTCTGCACGGTGGTGGCGTCGGACACGCCGGGCCCCTGAGGGCCCGAGCGTCCATCGCTCAGTTGATGCAGCGGAAGATCGCGTCCGGGTCGGCGCCGGTGCGGATCCCCTGGATGCGGCACTCGAGGTCCGTCTCGCAGCCCGTCGGGACGCACTGCCCGCCCTGGCAGACGGCGAAGGCGAAGTCGCCCGTGACCGGGTCCGCGCAATCGGCGTCGGTGCTGCAGGGCACGACGCAATCGCCACCCACGCAGCGCGACTCGAAGTCGCCGCTCGCGGCCTGGCACTCGCGATCCGTCGAGCAGCCGACGTCCACGCAGGTGCCGGACTCGCAGGCCTCGAAGAAGCCGCAATCGCCGTCGTCGATGCAGGCGCCGCCGCCGCCGCCGCCCACGCAGACGCTCCCCGTGCAGGTGCCGCCGAAGGGGCAATCGCCGTCCTCGACGCACTCGACGCAGAGGTTCGTCGCCCGGTCGCACACGCCGACGGTGCAGGTGCCACCGACGCAGAAGGGCTGGCAGACGTTCTCGACGCAGACGCCGTCGCAGCAGTTCGTCTGGAAGCTGTCGCAGGCGAACATGTCGCCGCCGTCGCAATCGTCCGAGAGCATCTGGCAGGTCGGCGTGAACACGCAGCAGTCGTTCTGCTCGAGGCAATCCACGGACTCGCAGACGCCGCCGGCGACAGTCACGGGGAAGTCGCCCTGATTGCAGGTGCCGGCCACGCAGAGGAGGCCGCCGGCGCAATCGCCACGCGATTGGCAGCTCTCGCCCTCGCGGCTCTTCGCCGGCGAGCTGGAGCACGCGGCGAGCGTGAGCGCCGCGAGGAGGGGAGTGAGCGCCAGGAGCGCGCGGAAGCTCGAGCGAAGCATGGCCTCAAGCTCCTACGTTCCACCGTATCCCGTCAACGGAGGCGCATGGCGCTCGATCACAGCCGGCTGCTAGGACGCCGGCGTGCGTCGCTTTCGCCCGCTCGCCGTCCTCGCCCTCCTCGCCGTCCTCGCCCTCCTCGCCGCCTGCGCCCCGGCTCCGACGCTCAGCGAGTACCACCGCACGGTGCTCGACGTGCAGGCGGAGCGCGAGCTCGATTGCGGCACCCTCGAGGTCGAGGACGCCACCCCCGAGGGCTTTCGCTACGGGGACGACGTGGACGCCCGGCGCTACCTCGTCCGCGGCTGCGGGCGGGAGGAGGCCTACCTCTGCCACCGGCCCTCTCGGGCCCAGTTCTCGACGGCCACGCCGGAATGCCGCCGCCTCGCCTCGGGCGAGGTCGAGGGGCGCACGCGGCTGGCCCCGGCCGGCGTAAGCGTCGGCGGCGCGCAGCTCGTCGACTGAAGGCTACTCGGCCGGGCCGAGCCAATCGTCGAGGGCGCGGCGCTGCGCCGGGCCGGCCTCGGGGTCGACCTCGACGCTTCGGCTCTGATTCGCGGGGACCTCGCCGAGCGTGCAGGGAAGGCGCCGGAGCCTCCCGCGGCGCGCCACGAGGAGCGTGACCTCGGTGCCCGCCGTCATGCGCTTCAGCCGCGCCGGCACGTCCTTCGGGAGGCGCTCGTCGTCGATGGCGAGGAGCTCGTCGCCCGCGCTCAGCCCCGCGGCGTAGGCCGGCGTCCCGCGGCGCACGGAGCGCACCTTGCCGTCCTCGTCCACGCGCGCGCCGAGGAAGGCGCTCTCGGAGGGCCCCTCGACCGGCGCGAAGCGAAGCCCGTAGGTGCGAAGCGCCGGCTCGAAGGCCATCTCCCCGGCCCCGTCGACGAGCTCGGCGAGGAAGGTCTCCTGATCCGACTCGGCCACCTCGCTCGCGAGGGCCCGGAACTCCTCCGGCGAGAAGCCCTCGGCGCGGCTGGCGAAGCGCTCGTAGGCGAGGCGCATCACGTCGTCGAGGGAGCGCTCGTTGTCCGTGGCCTCGCGGATGCGCGCGTCGAGGAGGAACGCGACGAGCATGCCCTTCAGGTAGTAGCTCACCGCCGTGTTCACCGAGTTCTCGTCGGGGCGGTAGTACTTGATCCAGGCGTCGAAGCTCGCCATCGAGAGCGACTGCACCCGATGCCCGGGCGCGCCGATGACGCGGTCGATGTTGTCCGAGAGCACCTTCAGGTACTCGTCGCGGGAGATCAGCCCGGCCCGCCGGAGCAAGAGATCGTCGTAGTAGCTCGTCACGCCCTCGGCGACCCAGAGGTCGCGGACGTAGTTCTCGTTTTCGTAGTCGAAGGGACCGAGCGGCGTCGGCCGGAGCCGCTTCACGTTCCACGTGTGGAAGAACTCGTGGCTCACGAGCCCGAGCCAGCGCCGGTAGTCCGCGTCGTCCGTGCTCACCCAGCGGTTCGCCAGCATCAGCGTCGAGGCGAGGTGCTCGAGGCCACCGCCGCCGCCGTTCAGCACGTTCAGGAAGACGTAGCGCTCGTAGGGAACGACCCGCCAGAAGCGCTGCTGCGCCTCGACGATGCGCCGAACGTCCTCCGCCGCCCGCGTCTGGTCGAAGACGTCGCCGCCCTCGAAGCTCGCCAGCACGTGCGGCACGCCGCCCGCGTCGAAGGGCGTGAGCACGCCGTCCTCCCCCGCGACCCAGGGCGAGTCGAGGAGCTCGTCGAAGCTCGCCGCGAGGTAGCGCGCCTCTCCCTCGGTGGCCTCGGGATGGGTCGGGAGCGCCGTCGCGACGGTCTCCCAGCTCTCGGGCACGTAGATGCGCACGTCGTAGGGCGCGGCGAGCGCCTCGACGGGAGCGACGTACACGGCCGCGCCGTTCAGCGACGCGAGGCCCTCGCCGACGAAGCTCGTCCGCACGGTGAGCTCGTTTGCGTAGACGCGGTAGCGGATCGCGATGCGGGCCGGGAGCACGGGCGGACCGGGCGGCGCGGCCTCCGCCGCCTCGTCCTCCGCGGGCGCCTCGTCGTCCTCCTCGGCCGGCGGCGGCGCGTCGACGACCCAGCGGTTCTTGCGGGTCTTCCGCAGCGGGAGGGGCTCGCCCTCGAGGGTCATGGCCTCGAAGGCCTCGACGTGCCGGGCGTACTCGCGGACGAGGTAGGAGCCCGGCGTCCACACCGCCATCATCAGCTCGAGGCGCTCACCGCCGGCCGGGAGCACGGCCTCGACCTCGACGTAGTGCTGCGCCCGGTCGTCCATGCGCAGCGTGTACTCGTTGGCCTCGCCGTCCCCGCGGGGCGCCGCGCGGGTCGGCTCCACGCGAACGCTCGGCGCCTCTTCCTCGCCGGCGTCCGGCGCCTCCGCGACCTTGGGCTCGCAGCCGAGCTCCTCCGGGGTGCAAGCGAGAAGCAGCCAGGCGGCGAGCGCGGCGCGCGTCGTGGGGGAGCGCATGGGCGGCCGGCGTACCACAGCCGGCCCGACGCAGCGAAGCCGCACCGCAGGTCCGCCGCGTGGCAACCGTCGCCAGACCGGGGCCTGGGCAGGCGCCCGGCGCGGCCACAGGGTGCCTTCGATGCCCTTCGCGATCATCCGCCACAAGGTCCGGGACTATGCCGCGTGGCGGCGCATCTACGACGCCGACGCCGAGCGCCGCGAGGTCGAAGGCCAGGGCGCCTGGGTGATGGTCTCCGAGAAGGACCCGAGCGACGTCGCCGTGATCATCCACGTGAACCGCCTCGAGGACGCCAAGCGCTTCATGTTCGACGAGCTCGGCCCGAAGATGCGCGAGGCCGGGGTGGCCGAGCCGCCCCGCATCGAGTTCTTCGAAGACGCCCCGCCCGTCGGCTGAAGGCCCATGCCCTACCGCCGCGGCGCGTCCGCCACCGAAGCGGACCCGGAGCTCCTCGCCGCCATGTGCGCGCGCTACCTCGCGGGCGCGCGGGCCTACGGCAAAACGGGCGTGAGCCAGGACGAACACTGGCTCCGCGAGGTGGAGGAGACGGTCGGCGTGAGCGACGAGGCGAAGAGCGCGATGCGCAAGGAGATCTGCCTCTTCGCCGCGGCGCTGGCGATCGAGGGCAAGCAGCTCGCGTACGACGGGAACGCGCGCCTGGAGGAGGCGCTGAGGGCCCACCTGCGGCGTCACGGCACGCCCTGAGGACTGACGATGCCCGGACCCGATCGAAAGATCGGGCAGAAAAACCCGAGGACCGACCATCGCGTCCCCGGCGTGAAGGAGGCATGACGTAGGGGTGACGCGCCCCACGCCGATCAACCACCTTCCGCCCGAGCACTCCATGGCCGTCCGCCGCTCGCGCTCGGCGGGGCCCGCCGGACGCCTCGTCGTGCATGACCACGCGACGCTGGCCCTGCATCGGGCCGGGGCGCCCGGCGAGGTGTACATGGGCGGGCGCTACGAGACGGCGGCGGGCGACGTGCTCCTGGTTCCGGCAAGCGCGCCGCATGCGGTCGGTGGCGAGGGCGCCGAGTGGACCTGCGTCTCGCTCTGCCTTTCGTGTCTTCAGTCCGACGCTGGCGGGCCGCTCACCGAGCTCTTCGACGAGGTGCGGCGCGGCGGCTGCGCCCTCCGGCGCCTCGCGCCGCCGGAGCATCGGGCGTTCGAGGTGCGCGTCGATGCCATCGAGCGCGAGCTGGCGGAAGGCGCGCCGGGCCGGGACCTCGCGCTCGGCGCGCACCTCACGCTCCTCGCCGTGGCGGCTCTTCGCGCGACGCCGAGCACGACGGCGCCGCGGCGCTCGAGCCCCTTCGTCGCTGAGGCCCTCGCCTTCGTCGACCGGAACGCCACCGGGGGCATCTCGCTCTCCGACGTCGCCCGGCACGTCGCCCGCTCGCCGGCCTACGTGACCTCGCGGGTGAAGGCGGAGACCGGCGACACGGTCGTCGCGTGGATCACCAAGGCCCGCATGAGCGCCGGCCGGCAGTTGCTCCTGCACACGGACGAGACCATCGAGCGCGTCGCCGAGCGCTGCGGCTTCGCGAGCCCTTCGCATTTCCATCGCGCGTTCAAGCGCGCGCACGGCACCACCCCCAGCGATTGGCGGCGCACGCACCGCGGCGCGGCCTGAGAGGAGAGCGCATGGACACGGACGTCATCATCGTCGGCGGCGGCCCTGCCGGGCTTACGGCGGCCCTCTACCTCGGGCGCGCCCGGAAGCGGGTCGTGGTCGTGGACGCCGGGGCGCCCCGCCACGCCGTGAGCGAAGGGGTACACAACTTCCTCTCGCGCGACGGCATGGCGCCGGCGGCGCTCCGGGAGGTCTCCTGGGAGCAGATGGCCGCGTACCCGAGCGTCGCCCATCGCGTCGGCACGGTCGTGGCGCTCGAGCACGAGGGCGGAGGCTGGCGCGCGGAGCTCGCCGGCGGGCACGCGCTGAGGGCTCGGGCGGTGCTGCTCGCGACGGGGATGATCGACGAGCACCCGGCCATCGACGGCTTCGCCGAGCGCTGGGCGCGCTCGATTCACCAATGCCCCTACTGCCACGGCTGGGAGCTCCGGGACCGGCCCCTCGCCGCGCTCGCGAGCGGCGACTCCGCGGCGCACTACGCGCGCATGCTCCGAGGCTGGAGCGACGACGTGGTGCTGCTGACGAACGGCGGCGAGCTTCCCGCCGAGGCGCGGGCGGAGCTGGACGCGGCGTCGATGGACGTCCGCGAGGCCCCTTTGAAGGCCCTGCGGGGCCCCGGCACCGAGCTCACGCACATCGAGCTCGAGGACGGCACGACGCTCGCGCGCCGGGGCCTCTTCGTGATGTCCGCGCAGCGCCAGGCGCCGCTCATCGCGTCCCTCGAGCTCGAGACCGACGAGGGCGGTTACGTGGTGACGGACGGGATGGGACAGACCTCCCGGCCCATGCTCTGGGCG
>JBCDGX010000155.1:0-10146 GCA_038750805.1 Myxococcota bacterium | reverse complement strand
GCGCCATCCTCGCGGGCCATCGCGACGGGACGCGTCACGGCATCCAGGTGGAGGCCGACGGGCTCCTCCGCGCCGGCGCGCCGGGGCTCCAGCTCACCTGGATGGACGCGAAGATCGGTGAGCACGTGGTCACGCCGCGGCGCGGCAAGCCCGTCGAGATCCAGGCGCTCTGGGTGCACGCGCTGGCCGTGGGCGAGCGCTTCGACGGGTCCTGGGCCGCCTACCGCGAGCGCGCCGAGAGCGCCCTCGCGGAGCGCTACCCCCTCGACGAGGGCGGTCTCGCGGACGTGGTCGATGCCGATGGCGTCGCGGGCCTCGTCGACCGGCGCATCCGCCCAAACCAGCTCTTCGCGCTCGGGGGCATCGGGCGCGTGCTCGTGCCCGAGGACGTCGCGGCGCGAGCCCTCGCGCTCGTGGAGGCGCAGCTCCTCACGCCGCTCGGTCCGCGCTCGCTGGCCCGTCGCGAGGGCGGCTACCAGCCGCGCTACGAGGGCGGCGTCGGCCATCGCGATGGCGCCTACCACCAGGGCACGGTCTGGCCCTGGCTCCTCGGCCCCTTCGTCGACGCCTGGCTGGCCGTGCACGGCGACACTCCCAGCCGTCGCGCGGAGGCCCGGGAGCGCTTCCTGCCGCCGCTGCACGCGCACCTCGACGCCGCAGGCCTCGGCCACGTGAGCGAGATCGCCGACGCGGAGGAGCCACACGTCCCGAAGGGCGCCCCCTTCCAGGCGTGGAGCGTGGCGGAGGTGCTTCGCCTGACGACGAAGCTCGCCTGAGCGCGCGACTCAGCTGCCGACGAGGCGGAGCGAGGGCCGCGCGGAGGGTCGGCGCGAGGCGCCGCCGGTCCGGTCGAAGGAGTCGACGACGTGCTGGAGCTCGCCGCCGGCGCGCTGGAGCTGGCGGGCGCCCTCGAGGGAGGTCTGGCAGCTCGCCGCGGTCTCCTGGGTCTGCTGGGCGACCTGGTCCGTGGTCTCGCTGATCTGCTCGATGTTCGCGCGCTGCTCGACGGACTGACCGGCGGCCGTGGTCATGGCCGCCTCGACCTTCGCGACGCTCGCGTGGATCGACTCGAAGTGGAGGATGACGCCGTCCTTGAGCCGCGCGCCCTCGTCGGCCTGGCGCACGGCCTCCTCGATGCGCTGGGCCGTCTCGCGCGCGGCGTCGGCGCTGCGCACGGCGAGGTTGCGCACCTCGTTGGCGACGACGGCGAAGCCCCGTCCGGCCTCGCCCGCCCGGGCCGCCTCCACGGCGGCGTTGAGCGCGAGGAGGTTCGTCTGGAAGGCGATGTCGTCCACGGCCTTCACGATCTGCGCGGTCTCGTTGGCCGACTTGCGGATGCGCTCGATGGCCTCCGTGAGCTCCTCCATGCCCTTCCGGCCGTCCTCGGCCGCCATGCGCGTGCCGACGGAGAGCTCCTGCGCCTCGCGGTTGGCCGCCTCGCCGTTCCGGGCGGCGTTGGCGAGCTCGCGGAGGCTGGCGCTGATCTCCTCGAGGGCCGCGGCCTGCGCGCTCGCGCCCTGCGCGATCTCCTGGCTGCCCTCGGCCACGGCGTTGGCGCCGGCGGCCACGTCGCCCGTGCTCCGGGCCACCTGCCCGAAGCCGTCGTCGAGGTTGGCGATGGCCTGGTTGAGGATGGCGGCGATCTCGCGATCGAGCGCGGAGCCTGCCTCGTCGGCGCGCGTGCGGAGGTCGCGATGGGCCACCTTGGCGAGCACGTCCTGGAGCTTGCGGACCGTCTGGCCGAGCGCCTCCTCGCTGCGCTTGGCCTCGCCCTCCGCGGCTTCGGCGGCGCGGCGCTGGGCCTCGGCCTCGGCGGCGGTCTGCTCCACCCGGGCCTGCTGCGCCTCGGCGCGCGCCTGACTCTCGGCGATCTCCATCATCTCGCGGTCCGCGTCGATGGCGGCGCGGATGATGAAGAAGTCCTCGAAGAGCACCCAGGCGGCGTGCTCGAAGGCGCGGCCGATGCCCGAGGTGAGTACCCCGAAGAGCGACTCGGGCCAGAGCACGGCGCGGATCACGTGGTCGAGGGCGATGACCACCGTCGCCACCAGGATCACCCGAAAGTCCCGGTAGATCGTCAGGAAGGCGAGGGAGCCGAAGATGTGGAAATGCGTCTCGATGCGCCCGCCGCTCAGGTGGATGAAGAGCGCGCTGAAGCCCATCTGGCTCGCCGCGATGACGTAGCGCGTGGTCGCCTGCCCGGGGGCGACCCGGGACAGGTACACGGGGAGCGCGGCGAGCGCGCCGCCGAGGAGGAGCGCGGCCCAGACGTGCACGTGAGGGCTGCTGGTCCGGCCGGCCCAGGTCTGGGGGCTGACGATCACCGCGACGCCCACGGCGGCGGCGAACTGGAGGAGCATCAGCGCGGCGAAGCGTCGGTCGCTGCGCGCGTGGAGGGCGTGGCGGAGGTCCGCGTAGATCCCGCGTCCGCGCGCGGAGAGGTGAACGGGCATGCTCATCGGTCGGGTCGGTTTCGGTCGGGGGGTGCGCGCTCCGGCTCGCGCAGGTCGCAGCCGAAGACGGGGTTGCCGAGGGGCGCCGGGGCGTCGGGCCCCGCGCGTACGAGCTCGAGGACGGCGGCCTGGCCGGCGTTGTCGCCTTCGTGGCCGCGCGCGCCGGTGATCCCTCCGGCGAAGGCGAGGCGTTCGTCGGCGCCGTAGACGACGACGTGCCCGCTGGTCAGGGCGCCGAAGCGCGCCGCCAGACGGCCCTCCGGGTCCCTCAGGGCCGTCACGCCGGGGATGGCGTCGGCCCAGCGCCAGAGCGTCCCTTCGGCCCACGCCGCGTCGCTCGCGGCGGGCTCGAAGAAGAGCACCGTGGCGCGGAGCTTCCCGCCGCTCCGCCCGGCGATGCGCTCGAGCTCGCGGATCGACGCCTGCGTGCAGGGGCAGCGGGGGTGCGCCGCCATGACGACGCGGGTCGTCCCGGGCGCCATGGGAAGCGCGTCCCGGAGGTCCGCGGGCCACGTGGCCGGGGCGGGGGCCTGGGCCCCGGGGCTCGCGCCATAGGCCGCCAGGGCGCTCATGCCCCCGGCGAGGCTGAGCGCCCAGACCGTGACGAGGCCCAGCATCCGGCGCGGGGCGCGCGGACGGCGGGCGTCGGACACAACGCGGACGGCAGGCTGCATGGCCCGCTCGAACGGTCTGCCCGGCCGTTCCTTGAGTGTCCGATCCGTCCGTCCGGCTCAGTCCCGGCGGATCACCTGCCAGTCGTTGCAGGTGACCGTCGTCGTGGTCGTCTCGCGCTCCGGCAGCGGCCAGCGCACCTCGACCTCGACCTCGCAGGGAACGTCGCCGGCGGGGCCGAGGCCCACGTCGATCCACGGCTCGTCGCTGCCGTTGAAGGTCCCGCCCGAGCGCACCTCGCGGAGCCAGGCTTGCTCACCCTGCCGAAGGGTCACACGCGCGCCAAGGGCGTCCGCGCCGCGCTCGTCGAGCACCCGGAGCCGCACCCAATGCATGCGCCGCGGGAGGTCGTTCCGGTAGAGGATCGGTGCGTCGTCGTGCCGCACCACGAGCACGTCGCTGTCGCCGTCGCGGTCGTAGTCGACCATCACGAGCGCCCGGCCCTGCCCGGCGCGTCCGAAGCCGCGCTCGCGCCCGATCTCGTCGAAGAAGCCCCGGCCGTCGTTCTCGAAGTAGAACTCCCGGCCGTCCGCGCGGTTGAAGCCGCTGCACTGGACCAGGTCGAGGTCGCCGTCGTGGTCCATGTCCTCGGCCGCGACGCCCCAGCCCCAATCGCCCCAGCTCGCCCGGCGCACGAAGGACTCCTCGGTGAAGGTCCGGTCGCCCTGGTTCATGTAGAGCCGGTTCGCGCCGGGGTCGGTCAGGGCCTTCGACTCGTCCGGATCGGAGATCGACGTGACGTACATGTCGAAGTCGAGGTCCCCGTCCAGGTCGCCGACGGCCACGCCCATCGCGTTCGTCGCGAGGTTCACGGCCGCGACCTCGGTCCCGTCGTCGAAGGTGCCGTCCCCGGCGTTCCAGAACATGCGGCTCGCCCCGAAATCCGCCGCCACGTAGAGGTCCACGAGGCCGTCGTCGTCGAGGTCCGTGAACACCGGGGTGAGCCCGAAGGTGCCCTCGCGGCCGTCGTAGGTGGGCCACCCGTCGGCGGTCACGCCCGCCTCCGCCGTGACCTCCTCGAAGCGGTTCATGCCTTCGCCGAGGCGGTTGCGCACCAGCATGGTGCGCGAGCGCGGCACGTAGCCGAGGTGGTCGAAGACCCACTCGACGACGTAGACGTCGGCCCAGCCGTCGCCGTCGTAATCGCCGAAGGCGACGCTCTGCCCCTGGAGCAGCCGGTCTTGCACGGGCGTCGCGCCCATGCCGAGGCCCCGCTCGACGAGGCCGCTCCCCGTGTTGAGCCAGAGGTAGTGGCGGCGCTCGCCGTAGCCCGCGACGTAGACGTCGAGGTCGCCGTCGCGGTCGACGTCGTGCATGGCCACGCCGCTCGTCGAGTTCTCGAGAGCCGTCAGGCCCCACGCCTCGCTGACGTCGGTGAAGGTGCCGTCGCCGTCGTTCAGGTAGAGGCGGTCGTGGCCGCTCATCACGGCGAAGTAGAGGTCGGGCCAGCCGTCGCCGTTCATGTCGCCGGCCGCGGCGCCGCCGGTCTGGATGCCCTCGGCGCAGGGGCCCGGGAGCACCGTGCAGGTCGGCGGGAAGCTCGGGTCCTGGTCGTGGTCGAGGCCGACCTCGCGGGAGACCTCGACGAAGAAGGGCTCGGGGAGCGGCCGCGGCCCGGCGTCCACGCCGCCCAGGTCGGGCCTGCCGAGGTCCGGGTCCGCCACGCCCGCGTCGTCCCTTCCGCCGTCCGGGTCCACGGTGCCGGCGTCGGCCGGACCGGCGTCCGCGGCGGCTCCGTCGCCGCCGACCTGCACCTGGCCGCAGCCGGCGAGCGCGCCAGCGAGAAGAAGGAAGGGGAAAGCTGTGGGGCGGGGGGAGCCGCCAATCATGCGGTAACCCTACACCAGGCGGGGGCCCTAAACGACCCGACGGGGCGCCGGGGCACGCGGATGTCGCTCGATCCCGCCGCGCCTTGGGGTACAAGCGGGCTCGTGCGCATCCTGATGCTCGGCTGGGAGCTCCCGCCCTTCTTCGCGGGTGGCGTGGGCGTGGTGACCCAGAACCTCACCGCGGCGCTGGCGAACCGCGGCGTGGAGCTCGTCTTCATCATGCCGAAGGGGCCCGAAGGCGCGACGTCCCCGCACATGCGCCTCCTCATCGGCGACGTGGAGTCCGAGCGGCCGATGAGCGCGCCGCCGGCCCCGCCGCTCACCGAGGACCAGGTCGTCGAGGAGCTCGAGCCCGGCAAGGTGGTCGTCCGCCGCGAGCCCGGCGGGGCCATCCTCGAGACCTGGGAGGTGCCTTCGCTCCTCGGCCCCTACGCCGGGCCGGCCGAGTACGAGGCCCGCTGGAAGGAGTTCGCCGGGGACCTTCGCCTCGGCGTCGAGGCCGCGCGGAAGCGCCAGCGCCGCGTGCCCGGGGCGCCCGGCCCGACGGGGACGGCCCCGCCGCCCAAGAAGAAGGCCGGGCCGCTCTACGGCCCCAACCTGCTCGAGGAGATCGACCGCTTCGCCAACCGCGTCGTCGACCTGGTGCAGGCCGAGGGCATCCACTTCGACCTCATCCACGCGCACGACTGGACGACCTTCCCGGCGGGCCTTCGCCTCCGCGAGGCCACGGGCAAGCCGCTCGCCATCCACGTGCACATCACGGAGTACGACAAGACGGGCGGGAAGGGCGCCGACCCGCGCGTCTGGGCCGTGGAGCACGCGGGGCTCCACGGCGCCGACAAGGTCATCGCCGTCAGCCAGCGCGTGAAGCGCCAATGCGTCGAGCGCTACTTCGCGGACCCCGGGCGCATCGAAGTCGTCTACAACGCCGCCGAGGGCGCCAAGCGGAAGCCCCGGCGCATCGCGCGCCGGACGCCGACGGTGCTCTTCCTCGGGCGCCTCACGCTGCAGAAGGGGCCGGACTATTTCGTGCGCGCCGCGGCGCGGGTGCTCGAGGTCCGGCCGGACGTGACCTTCGTGATCGCGGGCACCGGCGACATGCTCCCGAAGCTCACGGAGCTCGTCGCCGAGCTCGGCATCGGCGACCGCGTGGTGTTCGCGGGCTTCGTCGGCCGCGACAAGATCTACGACCTCTACGAGCACGCGGACGTGTTCGTCGTGCCCTCGGTGAGCGAGCCCTTCGGCATCGTGCCCCTCGAGGCCATGCAGAGCGGCGTGCCGGTGATCCTCTCGCGGCAGACCGGCGCCAGCGAGATCCTCCGGCACGTGCTCAAGGTCGACTTCTGGGACGTCGAGGCCATGGCCGAGCGCATCCTCGAGGCCGTGTCCTACCCGCGGCTCCGCGCGGAGATCAGCCGCCGCGCCGAAAACGAGGTCAAGCGCCTCACCTGGGCGGACGTCGCCCACAAGACCGAGAAGCTCTACCGGCGGATGCTCGATCAGCCGCCGCCGCCCCGTTGATGCGCGCCTAGGAACGACTCCACGAACCGCTCGGATGCCGCCGTGACCTCGGTCTGTCTCTACCTCCAGATTCACCAGCCCTGGCGCCTCCGGCGCTTCGGTGCCTTCGACATCGGGAAGGGCCACGGCTACTTCGACGACGAGGCCAACCGGACCATCCTCCAGCGCATCGCGGCGCTCTCCTACGAGCCGACGGCGCGCACGCTGACGAAGCTCGCGCGGGAGCACGAGGGCGCCTTCCGCTGCGCGCTCTCCATGAGCGGCTCGGCCATCCGGCAGATCACCGAGTATGCGCCGAGCGCGCTCGCGGCGTTCCAGGAGCTCGTGGCGACGGGGTGCGTCGAGATCCTCGCGGAGACCTCTCATCACTCGCTCTCCGCGCTCTTCGATCACGCGGAGCTCGACGCGCAGATCGACCTGCATCGCCAGCTCGTCGAGGCGAGCTTCGGGGTCACGCCGGTCGTCTTCCGGAACACGGAGCTGCTCTACTCGAACGCCCTCGAGGCGCGCGTGGCGGGGCGCTACGCGGGCATGATCGTCGCCGAGGCGCCGACGAGCGGGCGCTCCCCCGCGCATGTCTACCGCGGCGTCGGAGGGACGCGGCTCCTCCCGAAGAGCGAGCGGCTGAGCGACGACATCGCGTTCCGCTTCGCGGAGCCGAACTGGCCCGAGTACCCGCTCACGGCGGCGAAGCTCGCCGAGTGGATCGTCGCCCGCGGCGGCGACGTGTGCGGGCTCTTCCTCGACTACGAGACCTTCGGGGAGCACCTCCGGGAGGAGACGGGGATCTTCCAGTTCCTCGAGGCCTTCCCGGGCGCCGTGCTCGAGGCCGGCGCGGACTTCGCGATGCCCCGGGAGGTGCTCGAGCGCACCGAGCCGAAGGGCGTGCTCGACGTCTTCGAGTGGACGAGCTGGGCGGACCAGGGCCGCGACGCCTCCGCGTGGATCGGTAACCCGCTTCAGGACGAGGCCTGCCGCGTCCTCTACAAGCTGCTTCGGCGGACGAAGATCCGGGACGACGACCCGGCGCTGCTCGAGGACCTGCGCCGGCTGACGGCGAGCGACCACGTCTATTACATGGCGACGAAGGCCTTCGGGGACGGGACCGTCCACGACTATTTCAGCCCCTACGAGTCGCCCTACGAGGCGTACATCGTCTTCATGAACGTCCTCCAGGACGTGCAGAAGCGCCTCGGGCTGCCGGCGCTCACCTTCCAGGGCTGACGCCGCGCCGGCCCGCCGTGCGCGCGGTCCGAAGAGGTCGTGCGGATTTCTCCGACGTCGCCGGCGCTAACAGCGGACCGCGCGACGTCTACGTCCGACCATGCAACGCGCCTTCACGATGCGCGCGGGCGGAGGGACGACGTGCGCGCTTCTGGCGCTCGGAGTCCTGGCCGGCTGCGACGCCCGCTTCGAGCTTCTCGACGACTCCCTCATCGACCCCGGACCGGGCGTCGCGGACCTCGGCCTCGACGGCGGTAACGCGACGCCGGACGCGGGCATGCCCGACGGCGGCCTGGACGACGCGGGCCTCGCCGACGCCGGCCTCACGGACGCCGGGATGCCGGACGCCGGCGTGGACGCCGGCGTCGGCAGCGACGATCCGCTCTTCGCCGGGACCTTCGAAGACCGGAACGGCTACACGGCCACGGGCGACGTGACCCTCGAGGACCTCGGGGACGGGAACGTGCGCATCACGCTCTCGAGCGGCTTCTCGACGGCCGCGGTCCCGGGGCCGGTGCTCATCGTCTCGGATCGCGACTCCATCGGGCGCCGCCTCGACCGGAGCCGGGACATCATCGTGTTCCGCTTCACGCGGGACGCGCTCGTCGGCGCCCGGGAGATCGTCGTGCCGCTGACGCTGCCGGAGAATCCGACGGTCTTCACGTACTGCGAGCCCTTCACCGTCGAGACCGGACGGGCCCTCGTGAGCGAGGTGACGCGATGAGGCGGGTCCTCCTCGCCGCGCTGGCGCTCGCGCTCGGCGCCACGCTCGCGACGCCGACCGCCGCCGAGGCCCAGGCCTGGGTGCGGGACCCCGGGAGCGGCTACGTGCAGCTCGGCTATCGGGTGATCCGCGACGCAGATCGCTTCTTCGACCCGAGCGGCGACGTCACGGACATCGCGCCCTACACGCAGCACACGCTGAACCTCTACGGTGAGCTCGGGCTCGTCGACCGTTGGCTACAGCTCACGGTGGCGGGGGAGCTCTTCCGGCGGAACGTGCTCGTGGACCAGGCCGCCGTGGCCGGCATCGGCGACTTCCGCGTGGGCCTCTACACGGGGCTCTACGAGCCGGAGTCGAGCGGCCGGAGCGACCCCTTCCCGGTGCGCATCACCGCGGGCATCGAGGTCGGCCTCCCGACCGGCGACCCGAACCCCTCGCCGAACGTGTCGCAGAGCGACCCCAACTTCGCGCAGCTCGACGCCTTCGCCGACACGCTGCCGACGAGCGACGGCGAGGTGGACGTGACCTTCCGGCTCCTGGCGGGCTGGGGCACGCGCATTCGCCGCGGGAGCCGGCCGAGCCTGGACGTCTACGCGACCGGGGGCGTCGGCTACGCGCTCCGGAACACGCCGCGGCGGCTGCCCGCGATCCTCGAGGGCGCCGGCGACATCCGGGACCAGCTCCAGACGCGCCTCGAGCTCGGCATCCGCTCGACGCGGCCGGTGCTCGACCGCTTCTGGTTCGCCGTTCGCTACAACGGCCTCTACGTCGTCCAGAACCGCAACGCCTCGGGGCAGCAATCCTTCGCGGGCCTCGGCGATGGCGTCGAGGTCTCCGGCATCGGCTTCGTCGTCAGCGCGGCGCTCTGGAAGACGCTTCGGGTCTCCTTCGGGGCCGACGGAGCCGTCGCCGCGCGGAACCTCCCCTCGGCCGCGGCCTACGACCTGAGCCTCTCCTACGAGTTCTGAGCGAGACGGCTGCTGCAAAGGGCCGTGAGGCGGCGCCGTCGCCTTTTGCAGCAGCCTGCTAAAACGGGCGCCGTGAAGCCCGTCGACCTTCGCTCGGACACGGTCACGACGCCCACGGCGGCCATGCGCGCGGCCATGGCCGCCGCGGAGGTCGGGGACGATTGCTACGGCGAGGACCCCACGGTCCGGGCCCTCGAGGAGCGGGCCGCCGCGCTGCTCGGCAAGGAGAGCGCGCTCTTCGTGCCGAGCGGCACGATGGCGAACCAGATCGCCCTCCAGCTCCATTGCCGCCCGGGAGACCTCGTCTACGTCGGCGAGGACGCGCATCTCGGGCGCTACGAGTCCGGAGCGGGCAGCGCCTACGCGGGGGTCCAGCTCGAGACGGTTCCGGGGCCGCCGGAGCTCGGGCCCGGCCTCTTCGACGCCGCGGCGCTCGCCGCCACGCATCGCGGCGAGGAGTACGACCAGCCCCGCCCGGGGCTCGTCGCCGCCGAGCAGACCCACAACCTCTCGGGCGGTCGCGTCTTCCCCGAGGCGGCGTTCGCGGAGGCGGCCGGGTGGGCGCGGCGCCACGGGCTCCCGGTGCACGTCGATGGGGCGAGGCTCTGGAACGCGGCGGCGGCGGCCGGGCTCCCGGAGGCCGCGCTGGTCGCCGAGGCGGACACGGTCAGCGCGTGCTTCTCGAAGGGCCTCGGGGCGCCCGTGGGCTCCGTGCTCGGGCTCCCCGCCGCCGCGCGACCGGACGCGCTCCGGCT
>JBCDGX010000154.1:0-10147 GCA_038750805.1 Myxococcota bacterium | reverse complement strand
GGATCGCGGCGGCGGCGCGCTACGGCGACCCGGACGGCGTGTTGATGAGCCCGGCACAGATCGCGAGCCATCAGGACGCCCTCGCCCAGGGCGACGACCCGCCGCGCCCCACGGTACTCGACGCACCCCTCGATGAAGACCGCCTCCTCGCCGAGCTGAGGGAGCGCCTCGCGTTTCTCCATGGGCGCTTCATCGAAGGCCGCTACGTCGAAAGAGACGGGACGCCCGTGAGCGGCGCCGAGCTCGCGCGCTTTCGGCCGCCGGACGACTTGCCGCCGCTGCGGGGCATGCTTCGCGTCGCGATCGCGCCCGTGCCCGTGCGCTGCGGACCGCGGGCGGAGGGCTTCTACACGCCGGCCCTCGACCTCGCCTTCGACCGGAACAACTGCACCACGCTCCGCGCCCAGGAGCCCGTGCGCGTGCTCGCCGACTGGCCGGGCCCCCTCCAGCTCGTCCGGACCCGCTACACCATCGGCTGGATCCCCGACGCCGCGCCCCTCTCGCCCGAGGTCCCGGCGGACGCGGCGGAGGCGGTGCGTTCGGGCCCGACGCTCCGCGCGGACGCAGAGGCGACGATCGCGGGGACCCTCGTGCCCGCGGGCGCGCTCCTTCCCCTGGCCGGCCCCGGAGAGGTCTGGGTCGGGACGCCCGAGGGCATGCGGCGCGCGCCGGCGCCAGGCCCGGCGACCCTTAGCGCGCGCCCGCTGACCCGCCGCGCGGTCCTCGCGGACGTCTTCGCCGGCTTCGGGCTCACGCTCCCGCGCTTCTCCGGGCTCCAGGCGCGCGCGGGGACCTACGCGGTGGACGTCGGGGAGCTGCCGCCCGCGGAAAAGACGCTCGTCGCGGAAGCGGCGCTCGCGGACGGCATCGTGCTGCTTCAGATGCCCGGGCACATCCTCGCCTACCTCGGGAAGGACGAGGGCGGCGCGCCCATGGCCATCCACGCCTTCAGCGAGTTCCCGACGGTCTGCGCGGGCACGACGGGGCCCGAGGGCATGCCCCTCGAGACGATCCACCGCGTCGACCGGGTCACGGTCTCGGACCTCTCGCTCGGCGCGGGGTCCGCGCGCGGGAGCCTCCTCGAGCGGGTGACCACCGTGACCGTCTTCGGCACGCGCGCGGGGCCGGCGCTCGCGGGCGCGGCGGTCTCACGCCCGGCGGCCACCGTCGCCCCGCCGGCCGTGCTCTCGGACCCGAACGCGGTCTGCGACGATCGCCTCGACCTGGCGTTCTTTCGTTCGCCCCGGCGACCGAACTCGCGGCAGCCGCTCCGCGTGGTGCTGACGGCGACGGAGGATCCGGGCCCGAGCGAGCTGGTGCTCTTCGGACCCGATGGCGCGCGGGTGCCGGCGCGGGTCACGCGGCTCCCGGGGCCGCCGCATACGCTCGTGGCGGAGGTGGCGCAGCCGGAGCCCGGGGGCTGGGTCGCGGTGCTCGGCGACGGATCGCGGACGCTGGCCTGCGAGCGCTTCGTGGTCTCCCGGCACCCCCCGGCGGAGGAGACGCGGCGTCCCGGGGATCCCGCCTGGGTGCCGGTATGGGCCTGGGAAGAGGATACGGAGAACCTCTACGCGTCCTTCGTGGCGCACCTCTTCCGCGATCCCTCGTTTCGCGACGGAGGCGAGGGGGCGACCTGGCCGCGCCTACAGGTGCTGCTCGAGGACCCCGCACGGAACCTCCTCCACGACCATCGGGCCATCGGGGAGGACGCGCGCCTCTCCCTCGAGCCCGATTGCGCCGACCTCCCCTACTTTCTCCGCGCCTACGTCGCCTGGAAGCTCCGCCTGCCCTTCGCCTTCCGGAACTGCCGCCGGGGCCGCGACGGGCAGCCTCCACGCTGCGAGGACGCGCGCACGAACCTGATGCCGCTCGAGGAGGTGACGCCCCTCGGCGCGTTCGCGCGCTTCGCCCGGCACGTGAAGCAGGCCGTGCACAGCTCGACGCAGCGCACCGTGCCCGGGGATCCGCGCACGGACGTCTACCCCGTCCCCCTCGAACGCGAGGCGCTCCGACCGGGGACGGTCTTCGCCGATCCCTACGGGCACGTGCTCGTCGTGGCCGGCTGGCTACCCCAGGGGCTTCGGGAAGCCGGCGTGCTGCTCGGCGCGGACGCCCAGCCGGACGGTACCGTGGGCCGGCGTCGCTTCTGGCGCGGCAGCTTCCTCTTCACGCCGGACACGAGCGCCGCGGGGGCGGGGTTCAAGGCCTGGCGGCCGGCGGTCTTCGACCGGGCCGCCGGGGAGATCCGCCTGCTCTCGGACCGGGAGCTCCTCCCCGGCGGGCCGCACGTGGCCTACGACGAGACCCAATACGAGGGCACGGTCCAGGACTTCTACGAGCGCATGGACGCGCTCATCAACCCGCGCGCCCTCGACGCGGCCACGGCCCAGCGCACGCTCGCGAGCGCCTTCGAGGAGGCCGTCGCCCGGCGCGTCGTGAGCGTCGACGTGGGCGAGCGCTGGATGCGCGAGCACGGCGTCCCGAGGGTGGCCATGCCCGACGGCGCGGCGATCTTCCAGACCACGGGTCCCTGGGAGGATTTCGCCACCCCCAGCCGCGACATGCGGCTCCTGATCAGCCTCGACGCCGTCCTCGGCTTCCCCGAGACGGTCGCGCGGCGGCCCGAGCGCTTCGGCATCGCGCCGGAGGACGCGGCGGAGGCGGCGCGGCGCATCGCGGCGCTCCGCGACGCGGAGCTCGAGGCGCGGACCATCACCTACACCGGGAGCGACGGGAGCCCGCGGGTGCTGAGCCTGCGCGAGGTCGCCGCCCGCGCCGAGGCCTTCGAGACGGCCTACAACCCGAACGATTGCGTCGAGGTGCGCTGGGGCGCGCCGGAGGGCAGCGACGAGCGCGCCTCGTGCCGGCGCCGCGCCCCGGCGGATCAGCGCACGCGCATGGAGGCGGGACCCGAGCGCCGCTGGTTCCAGACGCGCCAGCGCCCCGCGCGCTGAACGCGACCGGCTTTCACTGCGCGCGTCCCCGCCGTACACCTCGGGCGTGAGCTGGTCCCTCGTCGATCGCAGCGTTCTCATCACCGGCGGCAACGCCGGCATCGGCCGGGCCACGGCGATCGAGCTGGCCCGCCGCGGCGCGGACGTGCTGATCACGGCCCGGGACCCGGAGAAGGGCGCCGAAGCCCAGCGCGCCATCGCCGAGGCGAGCGGGCGCTCCGTCGAGCTCGTGATGCTCGACCTCTCCCGCTTCGACTCCATCCGCGAGGCGGCGGAGGACGTGCTCGCCCGGCGCCCGACGCTCGGCGTGCTCATCAACAACGCGGGCGTCGTGCTCGGGCGGCGCCAGCTCACCGCCGAGGGCTTCGAGATGACCTTCGGCGTGAACCACGTCGGCCCCTATCTGCTGACCGATCTGCTGGCCGAGCGCCTGCGCGACACGGCGAAGAGGCACGGGGAAGCGCGGATCATCAACGTCGCCTCGGACGCGCATTTCCGCGCGAAGAGCGGCCTCACCTGGGACGACCTGGACCGCGAGCGGCGGTACGTTGGCTTCGAGGTGTACTGCGAGACGAAGCTGGCGAACGTCCTCTACACGCGGGCGCTCGCGGAGCAGCTCGACGGCACGGGGGTCAGCGTGAACGCGCTCCATCCCGGCGTCGTCGCCACGCGCTTCAGCAAGGACGGGGACTTCCCGGGGCCGGTGAGCGTCTTCTTCACCCTGGCCCGTCCGCTCCTCAAGTCGCCCGAGAAGGGCGCCGCCACCAGCGTGCACCTCGCGGCCGCGCCGGAGCTGAGCGGCGTGAGCGGACGCTATTATTCGAATCTCCAGCCCCGCGAGCCCTCGCGCTGGGCAAAGGACCCGGCCGCCGCCGAGCGGCTCTGGAAGCTGACGGGCGAGCGCATCGTGGCGGCCCTGAAGCGCTGAGGCGCTCGGTCACTCGGCGGGGTCGTGACCCGGCGCCCGGGCCGGCGGCGGCAGCGAGCGTCGTCCGCGGCCGAGGCGTGACCAGGCCAGCACCAGCGCGGGGAGCGTCACCGCCAGGGCGATGAAGAGGCCGTCGATCAGCTCGGGCCGCAGCGCCCCGACGAGGGCGACGGCGAAGGAGAGCGCACCGAGCACCGGCCCCGCCCGATGGAAGGGCGCCAGGGCCAGCCCGCCCATGCCCAGGATCAGCGCGTCGGTCAGGAGGATGCGCGCCGGCGCCACGTCGGCGAGGAGCGAGACCGCGCGGTTGACCCAGCTCACGCTCAGCGCGAGCAGGGTGATCTGCGCGATGCGCCGGTTGACCAGGTTCCAGCTGCCCCGGCCGCGGCCCCGCCACCAGGTCACGATGCCCGCCACCACGCAGAGCACGAGGGTCCCGCTGAACACGAGGCGCGTCGCCGGCGAGGCGTACTCCGGGTAGACGACGCGCAGGGTCACGAAGCCGGCCGTGATCGCCACGCTGACGACGCCCACCAGCGCCAGCGCCCGCGCCCGGGCCTCCGCTCCGAGGCTCCGATCCCGGTCCTTCTCGAGCTCCTCGAGACGCACGCGCTCGGCGGCCCGCACCTCGAGGGCGCGCTCGACCTTGGCGAGGAGCTCCGGCGAAGGCGCGGGCATGGCCGCGACGAGCGCCGCGGCGGTCTCCGGGTGCTGGGTGCGGATCTCGTAGCGCGCCATGCGCTCGAGAGTGCGGGAGAGGCCACCCGACGCGCCGGGGCTCTCGGGCCAGGCCTGGAGCGCCTGCTCGAAGGCGAAGCGCGCCTGCCCGAAGAGCCGCTGCGCCTCTGCGTAGCTCGTCCGGCCGGAGTCGATGGCGGCCTCGAGCTCCCCGAGCCGCGCCGAGCCCGCGCTCGCGAAGGCGTTCGCGGCGGCGTGCTCGCGGTAGCGGAGGATGGCCTCGCGCAGCTCGCCCACGCTCTGAAAGCGATCGTCCGGCAGGCGCGCGCACGCCTTCCGGCAGATCGCCGCGAGCTCCTCCGGGACCTCGTTCGGGTAGGCGTAGGGCGCGCACTTCTTCGCGGCGGCGAGCACGTCGACGACCCGCGCGCCCTCGTGACGCGGCCTCCCTACGAGGACCTCGTGCAGCGTCGCGCCGAGGCAGAACACGTCGCTCCGCTCGTCGGCGATGCCCTTGAGCATCTCCGGCGCGAGGTAGGCCGGGGTGCCGGCGATGCGCTTCGAGCGCGGCCCGCCGAGGCGCTTGGCGAGGCCCCAGTCGACGAGCATGACCTCGCCGTACTCGCCGATCATCACGTTCGCCGGCTTGATGTCGCGATGCACGATGCCCCGGCTGTGCGCGAAGGCGACGGCGTTGCAGACCTGCAGGAGGATCTCGAGGTGGCGCTCGGTCGGCGCCTGCTCCTCGCTGGGGTCGCCGGACGCGGCGGTGCGGCCCTCGATGAGGTGACGCCACTCGGTCCCGCTGATGCGCTTCATCACGACGGCGGGGCCGTGCTCGCCCTCCACGAGGCTGTGCACCGGGACGATGTTCGGGTGCTCGAGCTGCCCGGTGATCGTCGCCTCGCGGACGAGCGCATCGACGAGCCCCGCGCTCTCGTCGACGAGCTGCTTGATCGCCACGTCCCGCCGGAGCGCGCGCTGCTCCGCGAGGTAGACCACGCCCATGCCCCCGCGGCCGAGCTCCGCGCGCACGCGGAAATCGTGGGGCTGATTGGTCAGCGGATCGGTCGCGCCATCGCCGATGCTCACCGGCGGCAGCGAAAGATCGGGGCGGACACCGTCCGGGTCGGCGCTCGCGCTCAGATCCGCGGCGTCCCCACGGAAGGGGCTCCGCAGGATCGAGCCCAGGGTCTGCCCGGCGTCGCCACCCACGTCGATGCCCTGGGCTTCGAGGGTGGCGCGCAGCGCGTCCACGTCGGACGGGGACGACGGGCGGGACGTCTCGGACACCACGTGAGAGTTTAGCGGCTCGGGCGAGCAGCTCCATCAGTCCACGGGTGGGGAGTCTCGTGAACCCGGCGCACGTGAGCCAGCCTCGGCACACGAAACGTATTCGCATGCCTCGACTGGCTCGTTCGCGGATTTTTCACGTCAGAGGCGCCGGGAAGCGCCAATGGCGCGTAGACTCGTGCATGACAGGCGCTCGGGGAGGGGTGGCCTGTCGGAGTCGCGACCTGGGGAGGGAGCGGCTCGACGCCGCTCGTGGATAGGATCCCGGGCGGCGTCGTTTTATGTGTGGCCCAAGGGGCCGGTCACGGCTCAGGTCCTGAAGGGCGACGTGCGAAATGCCACGCACGTAACGACTCGGACGCACGCTTCGCGGTTGCGCCGCCGTACGGCTAGAGTCGGCCCATGCGCACGCCGAACGCGCCCGGGCCGGTCCGGCTCGGACTGGCCACGCTCGTGCTCGCCCTCGCCGCCGGTTGCCCCGGTGAGCTCGAGGACGT
The DNA here is from genome assembly GCA_038750805.1 of Myxococcota bacterium. Classification (GTDB taxonomy): domain Bacteria; phylum Myxococcota_A; class Polyangia; order Polyangiales; family Houyiibacteriaceae; genus CALCTH01. Next base: position 3,797 of record JBCDGX010000154.1, on the reverse strand, counting down.
GAGCCGCTTCTCGACGGTGGTCTCGGATTTCTGCCTGGACCCGAACTTCGACGTGGTCGCGGAGTTTCGCGCGAGCTGCGGTGGCCCGAACCTCTGCCACGAGGGTGACGACCCGGCCGCGGGGCTCGACCTCGTCAGCGAGGGCATCTTCGAGCGCATGGCGAGCCGCAGCTCCGACTCATGCGACGGCCGCCTCGTGGTCGACCCGGCGAACGTCGATGAGAGCTTCCTGCTCGACAAGCTCCTCGGCCCTCCGCCGGGATGCGGCGACCGCATGCCGCTCGTCGGCTTCCTGAACGACTCGGAGGTCGGCTGCGTCGCGCGCTGGCTCGAAGAGGAGACGGCGGCCCACGCCGCGGACATGGGCGCGGGCTCGGTGGACATGGGGTCGATGCCGTGAGGGCACGTCTCGCCGCCGCGCTGCTCGGCCTCGCGGTGCTCGCCGGCGTGCCCGCCACCGCGAGCGCCCAGGTGCGTCTCGGAGAGGTCTCCGGCGTGCGCCCCCGGGCCTTCCGCGCCGCGCTCGTCGAGGCGCTAAGGGGCGAGGGCATCACGCTCAGCCCGGAGGGCCCGGGCGTCCTCGACATCCGCATCGTGAAGCGCGGCCAGCGCCACGAGGCGCGCATGCGCCTTCGCCGGCCCGGGCGACCGACGCAGCGCCTGCGCGCCGTGGCCCAGAGCCTCCACGGCACGGCCCGGGCCGCGGCCCGAAGGCTTCGGGAGCCCCTCGGGAACGCGGGGGCCGGGGCCGAGCCCACCGCCGAGCCGGAACCGCCGCCGCGCGCGCCCGAGGCACGCCCACGACGGCCCGAGCCCGAGCCGGAACCTGAGCCCGAGGTGGCGCCGGCTCCCGCGGGGCCGGGCATCTCCGTCGCGCCCTTCCAGGGACCGCAGGCCGGCCGGCTGCGCGGCGCGCTGGGCCGCGGCCTCAACCAGCGTGACGACGTCGAGGTCGTCGGCTGGTCCCAGGTACGGCGCTCGGCGCGGACCGAGAACCTCGACCTGGAGGACGAGGAGGACGCCGCACGGGCCGTCGCCGCGACCGGCGGCGCCGTCATCGTCACCGGCGAGGTCGAGCGCTCCGGCAGCCGCTGGGTGGCTCGCCTGCTCGTGTCGAGCGCGCCCGAGGCGGAGCCCCTCGGCGATCCCATCGAACTCCGCGCCGGCAGCCCGAACGCGCTCGTGAACGTGCTCCGGCGCCGCGGGGCGCAGGAGGTAGCCGCCCTCGCCGTCGCGGGGGCGGGCAGCCGGGAGAGCGCCCGGGCCGAGCGCGAGCGCGAACGGGCCCAGGAGGACGCCGAGGAGCGCGAGGAAGCGGAGGCGCGTCGGCGACGGCGCCGCGACGACGCCCCGAGCGAGGGAGGCGTCGGACGGCGCGCACTCCTGGACGTCGGCCTCGGCGGTCGCTTCTTCCAGCGCCGCTACCGGTACAACGACGACCTCTTCGGCCGGCTGCGGGGCTACGACCTCGACGACGGCATCGCCTTCGTGCTCCGGGGGCGGGTCTTCCCGGGGGCGCGCTCGACGGACGGTTGGGGCGGCCACATCGGCCTCGAGGTCGCCTACGACGTCAGCAAGATCGACTCGGTCACGGCGGGCCGGATCTACCCGACGACCAGCAGCGGCCTCCTGCTCGGCGGCCTCTTTCGCTACCCCTTCGGCGAGAAGCACCAGGCCGATTTCGGCGCGGGATGGGCCGTCCGGCGCTTCGACTTCGATCCGGCGGGCCCGTCCATCGCCGGCGGTCGGCAGAACCAGACCGACGTGCCGAGCGCCGGCTACGAGGCCGTGCGCCTCTCCGCGGGGACGCGCCTGCACGTCGCCGCCGGCCTCTACTTCTCGGCCCGCGCGAGCCTGCGCTGGATCTACGACCTCGGCGGCATCGAAGCGGACACCTGGTTCCCCTTCGCCCAGGGCAACGGCTTCGACGCCTCGGCGAGGCTCGGCTACGAGCTACCCCTCGGCTTCGTCGTGCGCCTCGGCTTCGAGTACCAGCGCTACTGGATGACGCTGAACCCGGACCCGGAGAGCGCGCGCTGGATCGCCGGCGGCGCCCTCGACCAGTACCTCTTCTACGACCTCAGCGTCGCCTGGCGGTACTAGGCGGACGCGTCCCCGCGAGGGGCCAACCGTCCCCATTTTGGGTCGGGCATCTCACCGCACCTTGAAGGACCGGATCGGCGGTCGATAGACCGGTGGATGCGGGAACACTACGACTACGTCGTCATCGGCGGCGGCATGACCGGCCACGCCGCCGTCCGGGGCATTCGGGGCGTCGACGCCCGCGGCAGCGTGCTCGTGGTGAGCGCCGAGCCCCACGCCCCCTACCAGCGTCCGCCCCTCTCCAAGGCGCTCTGGAAGGGCATGCAGGAGAGCGGCATCTGGCTCGGGACCGACCGGCAGCCGGGCGTCGAGCTTCTCCGGAACACCCGGGCGAGCGCGCTCCGCTGCGCGAGCCGCGTGGTGCGCATCGGAGAGCGCGACGTCGGCTACGGCAAGCTCCTCCTCGCGACCGGCGCCCGGCCCCGCCGGCTCCCGGTCCCCGACGACGAAGGCGTCATCGCCTTCCGCACCTACGACGACTACCGGCGCCTCGCGCACCTCGTACGCGACAAGCACGAGATCGTGCTCGTCGGCGGCGGGTACATCGGCCTCGAGCTCGCGACGGCGCTGCTCGAGAAGGGCAAGGACGTGACGATGATCGTCCGCGACGCGCGCCTCGGCGGCCGTCGGCTCCCGGCCGCCATCTGTGAGCGCATCGAGGCCCAGGCCTACCGCCTCGGCCTCGAGCTCCTCCGCGAGGACGAGGTCGTCGAGGTCCGCCGAAGCGGCGAGCGCTTCCACGTGCGCACGAAGCGCGGCCGGAGCGTCGACGCCGACGGCGTGGTCTCGGGCATCGGCGTGGAGCCGAACGTCGAGCTCGCCGCGGGCGCCGGCCTCCACGTTCGCGACGGCATCGTCGTGGACGAGCAGCTCCGGAGCTCCAACGCGCATGTCTGGGCCGCCGGCGACGTCGCCAGCGCCCCCGTGCCCACCTTCGGGCGCATCCGGCAGGAGACCGAGCAGAACGCGAGCTTCGGCGGCCTCCTCGCCGGACGGAACATGGCGGGGGCCGGCCAGATCTACGACGACCTCCCCTTCGTGTACTCGGAGTTCATGGACGGGGTGATGGAAGCCGTGGGCCTCTGCGAAGCCCAGGCGGACGTCGTCGCCGTGCCCGGGAGCTCGGGCGAGAGCGGGGTCTTCTGCTACGTGCGCGATGAGCGCGTGCGCGGCGTGCTCTTCTGGAACGCGGAATGCGCGCAGGAGGAGGCCGAGGCGATGATCCGCGGCACCGTCGTCGACGACGTCCGGAGCTACCGCCCCCTGCTCCCGCTCCGTCCTGCCGCCTGAAGACGCCTTCAGGGGCCTCCCGGCGCGCCGTTTTCGTGGAGGTGGCGGACGCTCTCACCCACGCCCTCGATGGGGCCCTCGAGGCCACGCGTGCCCTCGCGTCGCGGGAGCGCCTCGCGCCTCGGTCGATCGCGCCAGAGCTCGCCGAAGCGCGGGGCCAGGTGAAGGGTCGGGACCTCGAGCTGCAGACGACGATCTACGCCGGCGCGGGGCGGCTTCGGCGGCTCCACGTAGCCCGGGGACGCGGCGCGATGGAGAGCCTCACGGTGCTCGGCCTCGCCGAGGCCTCGGGGCTCCGCCCGCTCTTCGCGGCGGACGTGGTCGCCTTCGGGGGCCGCCTCGCCGTGCTCTTCCTGGATTGCTGCGCCATCGGCGGCGCGCCGAGCATGCCCGCCCCGCCCGCG
>JBCDGX010000153.1:0-10173 GCA_038750805.1 Myxococcota bacterium | reverse complement strand
CGGGCTTCGCGCTCCGGGAGAGCTTCGCGGGGCACTCGGCCGCGCATTGGCTCGGGACGGCGGACAACGGCGTCGACGTGCTCGGGGCGCTGGCGCGCGGGGCGCGGCTGGCGGCGCTGATCGGCCTGGGCGTGACGGGGCTGGCCGTGGCGATCGGGGCGGCGCTCGGGACCTGGGCCGGCTACGCCGGCGGGCGCGTCGACGCGGCGGTGTCCGGGCTGATGGACCTCCTCCAGGCCTTCCCGGCGCTGGTGCTCCAGGTAGCGCTTCTCGCGGTGGTCGAGCGGCCGACGCTCGGGCACCTGGTCGTCGCGCTGGTGGTGCCGGGGTGGGTGATCTACGCGCGCCTCGCGCGGGCCGAGGCGCTCACGCTCCGGCGCCGAGAGTTCGTCGAGGCCGCGCGCGCGCTCGGCGCGAGCACGCCGCGGATCCTCCTTCGGCACGTCGGGCCCTCGCTGGCCGGGCCGCTCGTGGTGCAGGCGACCGCCGGCATCGGCGGGGTGGTGCTCGCGGAGGCGACGCTCGCGTTCCTCGGCCTCGGTCCCGGCGCGAGCCTCGGGGGCGGCGAGGGTGCCTTCGCGGGCCCGAGCTGGGGCGCGCTCCTCGACCAGGGGACGGCGGTCCTGCTCCGCTTCCCCCACGTCGCGCTCGCGTCCGGCGCGGCCATCGCCCTCACGGTGCTCGCGTTCCAGCTCGCCGGCGACGTGGCCCGGGACGCCCTCGACCCGCGGCGCTGAGCCGCGCTGCGCCGGCCCCGTCGCTACGGAGGGCAGCCGAGGGGGCGGCAGCCGCTGGGCACCTCGCAGGCGTCGACGCTGCAGGTACAGGGGTAGCCGTCGGGGAGAGGACGGGCCGAGAGACTGGTGTCCCGTGAGGGAGGTACGTAGCCGAACAGCTCGACCGTCGGATCGCCCTCGTCGGCAACGAAGAGCCTTAAGGTCGTCCGCCCCAATCGGGGCACGTCGCACTCCGGCGCACGCGACCGCTCGAACACGTTCTCCCCAACGTCGATCCGCCAGCAGAGCCGGTCGCCAGGTTGGGGGTCGAGAATGAAGACCTCTGCGTCGCCAACTGCTTCCGTCTCGCGCACGGCGCAGCCCGGCGACGAGGTGTCGGCTTCGATGACGTCGATCGCGTTTTCGATGGGAGGGGAGTCGAAGCGCGTGGGGGCAAGCAAGGCTCGGTCGGTCGGGGCCGCGTCGTCCGGCACGTCGAAGGCGACGTTCAGCACCTCGGGGATCGCCGGCTCGCTCCGCGGAAGCAGCACGAAGAGGATGCCGCGCGACGCCGGGGTGTCCGCCGCATCGGCGCCGTCGGTTCCGAGCTCGATCTCGACGGCGTCCGGCACCTCGTCCCCGTCCGTGTCGGCGCGGGTGGCGCTCAGCCCGGCGCGCAGCTCGTCGCCGTCGAGCACCGTGTCGTCGTCGCTGTCGAGGTCGAGGAAGTCCGCAAGGAAGTCGCCGTCGCTGTCGAGGGGCGCCGTCGTGGGGTCGAAATCCCCGGCCTCGAGCGCATCCGGGATGCCGTCATTATCCGCGTCGAGATCGCGCCGGTTCGGTAGGCCGTCCCCGTCGTCGTCGTTCGGCCCGTCCTGCGCGTCCAGGATCGTATCGCCGTCCGAGTCCACGTCCCGGTGGTCGGGCAGCCCGTCGCCGTCCGAGTCGACCGGGAACCCGCTCACGTCGAGCTCGTCCACGTCGCGGAGGAAGTCATTGTCGTCGTCCGCGTCCCGGAAGTCCTGCACGCCGTCTCCGTCGAGATCCCCCGGCAGCCCCAACCCGTCCGGATGGGTGTCCGTGCGGTCGTCGAGCCCGTTGCCATCGCTGTCGAGGTCCAGCACGTCGGGCAGCCCGTCCCCGTCGGAGTCCGCCGGCCGGCCATCCCTCCGTGGCACCGCCTCGACCACGTCGAAGATCCCGTCGCCGTCCGAGTCGCCGTCGAGAAAATCCGGGAGCCCGTCGCCGTCCGTGTCCCGCCCGCAGGGCCCCTCGAGGCTGCCTTCCTCACCGTTGGTCAGGCCGTCGTCATCGGCGTCCCGCTCCGGCTGGCCCCGGACGCAAGCGTCGTCGGCTGGCGCCGGGGTCCCGCGGTCGACGCCGGCATCGCCGCCCACCGAGCCCGTGACGACCGTGCTCGAGCAGCCGTTCACCCCCACCAGCGCGATCGTCCACCGCATGGATTGAACGTACCACCCCGCACGCCGCTCAGCGGAGGTAGTCGATGGCCGCCTGCTCGTCCGTCGTCACGTACGCCGCGATGCCGAGCTCGCGGAGGAGCCGGCTCCCCTGGAGCACGCCGGCGGAGGAGCCCATCAGCACCGCGAGGCGCTTCCAGCCCTTGAAGACCTGGAGCCGCGTCTCCTTGAGGCGCGCCTCGAAGCGGGGGTCGTTTCGGCCCCGGGCCTGCCGGAGATCGCGCAGGCAATGGAGCTGCGCCCGGCGCCCCGGGGGGAGGAGCTCCTGGAGCTCGCGGGCCTCGCTGTCGAGCAGGTCGAGGTCCAGGTAGGGCGCGGGCGTCCGCACGAAGAGCAGGTAGCCCTCCTTCTCCGTGAGCGTGTTGTAGGGCGATCGAAACACCGCGGCCGTCGAGCGTACCCGAGCCCGTCCGCGCCACCGCCCTCAGGCCGTGCCGCCACCACGGACGTGGCCCCACACGCCGCTGATCACGACGGAGCCCTCACCCACGGCCGAGGCCACGCGCTTGGTCGACCCCGCGCGCACGTCCCCGACGGCGTAGATGCCCGGGAGCGACGTCTCGTAGGTCGAGCGCCCACCCGCCTCCGCGCCCGTGAGCACGAAGCCCTTCGCGTCGAGCGCCACGGCCCCTTCGAGCCAGCCCGTGTTGGGCGCCGCACCGACCATGATGAAGAGTCCACCGGCGCTCATGCGGGTCCGCGCCCCCGCCTCCTTATCGAGCACCTCGATGGCCTCGAGCGCCCCCTCCCCCTCGAGGGCCTTCACCTCGTGGCGGAAGTGGAGGCTGATGCGCGGGTCCTTGCGGAGGCGCTCGGAGAGGTAGCTCGACATGGACGCCGCCAGCGACGTGCCGCGCACCATGAGGTGCACGTGCGCCGCGTGACGGCTGAGGAACATGGCCGCCTGCCCGGCGCTGTTGCCGCCGCCGATGATCGCCACCGGCCGTCCGCGCACCCGGCGGGCCTCGAGCTCCGTCGCCGCGTAGTACACGCCCGCGCCCTCGAAGTCCTCCAGGCGCTCGAGCGGAAGGCGCCGGTACTGAACCCCCGTAGCGATGACCACGGAGCGCGCGGCGACCGGAGGCCCGTGGTCGAGGCCGAGGCGGAAGACCCCGTCCTCCCCCGTGGCGAGCGATTGCGCCCGCCGCGGCATGGCGAAGCGGGTTCCGAGGCGGATCGCCTGCACCTCGCCGCGCCAGCAGAGGTCCGCGCCGCTGATGCCCGTCGGGAAGCCCATGTAGTTCTCGATGCGCGACGAGGTCCCGGCCTGGCCCCCGACGGCCATGTCCTCGAGCACGAGCGCCTCGAGGCCTTCGGCGCCCGCGTACACGGCCGCCGCGATGCCCGCCGGACCCCCGCCGACGATGACCGTGTCGTAGACCTTCGCCGCGTCGAGCTCGAGGTCGGTGCCGAGGAGCCGGGCGATCTCGCGCGGCGTCGGGTCGGGGACCACGGTGTTCGTGCCAAAGACCACGGCCGGGCGGAGCTCGGGCATCGCGCAGGCCGTCGCCACCTCCCGGGCCTGCGGGTCGTCCAGGGCGAAGCTCCGGAAGGGGAGCCGGTTGCGGCTGGCGAAGGCTGCGATGCGCCCGACGTCCTTGTCGTCGTCCGCGCCCAGGAGCGTGAGCGTCGAGGTCGAGCGTTCGAGGAGGCCGCGACGTCGGCCCGCGAAGACGCGGACTACGATGTCGGACATCTCCGGGTCGCGGGCCAGCAGATCCAGCATGGCCTCGCGCGCGACGGCGATGCAGGTCGTCTCGACCTGCGCCCGCACCTCGAGGAGCGCGGCGCTGTCGTTCAGGAAGGCGACCTCGCCGATGAACTGCGTCGGTCCGAGCGTGTAGGTCGTGTAGCGCGAGCCGTCGACGGTGTAGCCGGCGGCCTCCCCCTCGAGGATGTAGAAGAAGGCCCGCTGCCGGCGCCCGATGGGCATGATCACGTCGCCGGCGGCGAAGTGCTCGAGGGTCCCCGCTGCGCGAAGTGCCTCGACGTGGCGCGGGAGGAGCGGGGTTCGGGGCGTGCTTTCGATGTCGTCGGCCAGGCTCTCCACGTCGTCTCTCCCGCGTCGCTCACACCCGTCCCGATGCGGGCGCATCGCCGGGTCGTGTGGGCACCCCTGGGCGTTTCACCCGGAGCTCCCGCCCCGTGCGAGGCCCCAGCGCTCTGACATTCGTGTCGTGGTGGGCCACGGGACCGTGAATCCCGTGCGCCGCCGTGGGCCGTCGTTCACGCGACGCCGCGCGGCGGATCGCTGACGGCCTCGGGGATCGACCTGCGTGCGCGTCCCACCCACGATGTGGGCGGAGGGAGGATCGACACTTGCATGAGCGTAGGGACACCCATGCGCTTGGTTGCCTCGCTCCTTCTCGTCGTGCTCTTCGGCATCGGTTGCCGCGGGAGCCTCGAGGCCGAGGGACGGGCGGAGGCCGCGCTCGCGGAAGGCACGCTCGCGCTGCGCTGGGGCGCGCCCGGCCTCGGCCTCGTGCACGGCGAGGGCGAGCTCGAGGGCGGCGCCTACTGGCTCGGTCTTCCCCACCGGCCGCCCCCCGCGGCCTTCCAGGGCGGGCTCGCCGTCGCCGAGATCGTGCTCCTCCCCGCCGGCGCCAACGTGCAGCTCGGCGCGCCCCTCGCGGACGTCCAGGCCATCGCCGCGGACGCCGTCGTGTACTGGGCCGACGAGGGCGTCGCGCTCCCGGAGGGCGCGGGCTGCGCCGTCCGCACCGACGCGGGCCTCGCGCCGACGACCTGCCGCGGCCTCGGCCTCCGCTTCCCCTGAAGGCCGGGCGCGTCGCGGGCGCCTGCTAACCTCGGACCGTGCCGGAGCTGCCGGACATCGAGCTCTATCGTCACGCGCTCCGGCAGCGCGTCGTCGGCCATCCCTTCGAGAAGGCCCGGCTCGCGAGCCCCTTCCTGCTCCGCACCGTCGACCCGCCCCTCGCCGAGTTCGAGGGCCGCGTGCTCGAGGACGTACGCCGCCTCGGCAAGCGCCTCGTCTTCGCCTTCGAAGGCGAGCTCTTCTGGGTGCTCCACCTGATGATCGCGGGCCGCCTCCAGTGGAAGAAGAAGGGCGCCAAACCCCCCGGACGCGTCGGCCTCGCGGCCTTCGACTGGCCCGACGGGACGCTCATACTCACCGAGGCGAGCAAGAAGAAGCGGGCGCGGCTCCACACCGAGCGCGGCGAGGAAGCCGTGGCCGCCCACGACCCCGGTGGCATCGAGCCCCTCGAGATCGACTTCGCCACCTTCGACGCCGCGCTGACGCGCGAGAACCACACGGTGAAGCGGGCGCTCACGGACCCGCGCGTGTTCAGCGGCATCGGCAACGCCTACTCGGACGAGATCCTCTTCGGCGCGAAGCTCCCGCCCCACCGCTGGACCCGGAAGCTGAAGGAAGACGAGCGCCGCCGGCTCTACGACGCCACGCAGGCGTTGCTCGCCGAGTGGCGCGATCGCCTCGTCGCGGAGGTCGGCGACGATTGGCCAGGCAAGGTCACGGCCTTCCGCCCCGACATGAAGGTGCACGGCAAGTACAAGGAGCCCTGCGCGGTCTGCGGCGAGCCGATCCAGCGCATCGCCTACGCGGACAACGAGACGAACTACTGCGCGGTCTGCCAGAACGAGGGGAAGCTCCTCGCGGACCGCGGGCTCAGCCGGCTCCTCAAGGGGGACTGGCCGAAGAGCCTCGATGCGCTCGAGCAGATGAAGCGCGAGCGGAAGGGGTGACGCGGAGTAACCCGCGCCTCGCTTCCGACGACTGAGCTAGAACCACCGTGGCCCGCATTCGTCCCGAAGACCGACGCGATCTCGTGCTCGGGTTCGTCACGCTGATGACGATGATGGCGGCCCACGCGCTCGTGGAGACGGCGCGGGACACGCTGTTCTTGACGAACCTCGACGCCGAGAAGCTCCCCTGGGCGTACCTGAGCATCGCCGCGCTCTCGCTCGTGACCGTGAAGGCCAACCAGATGGTCCTCGCGCGCACCCGGGACAAGCGGACGCTCCTGGCGATCTCCCTGGCCTTCGGGGGCGTCGGGCACGCGGTCTTCTTCCAGCTCCTCGGCGGGGCGCGGGAGCCGCTGCTCTTCGCCTTCTACGTCTGGACCGGGCACCTCGCGACGATCCTCGTCGTCCAGTTCTGGCTGCTCCTCGACGACGTCGTCACCGTCACCGAGGCCAAGCGCATCTTCGGCCCCGTGGCCGCCGGAGGCGTCGTGGGCGCGACCCTCGGGAGCCTGGCCGCCGCGCGCCTCCTCGACGTGGGCGCGAGCCCGCGCTCCCTCGTGCTCGTGGCCGCGGGCGTGCTCCTCGCCGGCGCCGCGCTCCCCCGGCTCTGGAAGCGGGGCGAAGCCGCCGAGGCCGAGCGCGCCTCCGCTCCGCGCGGCGCGATGACGACGCTCTTCCGTCACGTCTACCTGCGGCGCCTCCTCCTCCTCGTGCTGATCAGCACCTTCGCGCTGACCGGCGGCGATTACCTCTTCAAAGCCGTCGTCGAGCGCTCGATCCCGCCGGAGGGGCTCGGGCCCTTCTTCGCGCGCTTCTACGCCGGGCTGAACGCGGCGGCGCTCGTCGTGCAGCTCGTGCTCAGCGGCTGGCTGCTCCGGACCCTCGGCGTGAACCGCGCCCTCGTCGTGCTGCCGGCGGTGCTCCTCACGGCGGCGACGAGCTTCGCGCTCGCGCCGGCCTTGCTCCCCGTGCTCCTGCTCAAGGGCGCGGACGGGAGCCTGAAGCACTCGCTTCACCGGACGAGCATGGAGGTGCTCTACCTCCCGCTCCCGAAGCGCCTTCGCGATCGCTACAAGGCGGTGATCGACGTCATCGGGCAGCGCGGCGGGCAGGCCCTCGTCTCCCTCGTGCTCCTCGGCGCCGTGCACTTCGGCGGCGTCGGGCCGCGCGAGACGGCCATCGCCGTGGCCGTGCTCCTCGTGGCCTGGCTCCTCGTGCTCTACGGGCTCAAGGAGCCCTACCTCCAGCTCTTCCGCCGGAGCCTCCGCGGGGGGCTCGTCGACCGGCCGGGGCTCGCCGAGCTCGACCTCCACAGCTTCGAGACCCTCCTCGGGACGCTGAACAGCGAGCACGACGAGGAGGTGCTCGTCGCCATCGAGCTCTTCGAGCGCTACGGGCGCGTCGAGCTGCTCCCGAAGCTCATCCTCCACCACCCCTCCTGCCAGGTGGTGATCCGCGCCCTCGACGCCTTCGTCGACGCCGGCGATCCGAGCTTCGTGCCCACGGCGAAGCGTCTCCTCGGCCACGAGAGCCCGCTCATCCGTGCCGCGGCCCTCCGCGCGATGACCAGCGTCGTGCCCGACGCGGAGCTCCTCGAGAAGGCGCTCCACGAGGACCAGGCCCCGGAGGTGAAGACGACGGCGCTCGTCGGGCTCCTGGCCGCGCAGCTCGGCGACGAGGCGCTCCTCCGCGGGATGATTCAGCAGTGCATCGCCGGGGACCCGAAGCCCGTGCAGCTCGCCCTCGCCCAGGCGATCCGCCAGCGCATGAGCCCGATCTTCGAGGGCGAGGTGGCGGCGCTCCTCACCAACGAGGACCCGGACATCCTCCGCGAGGCGGCGCTCGCCGCGGCGGTGCAGCCGAGCCCGACCTTCATCGAGCCGCTCCTCCTGCTCACGGGGAACGGTCTGGTGCGCGGCGCGGCGCGGCAGGCGCTGGTGGCCCAGGGCGCGCCGGCGCTGACGCGGCTCACGGAGGCCATGGGCGACGCCTCGCTCTCCCGGAAGGTGCGGCGGCACATCCCGCGCACCATCGCGCGCTTCGATCCGCGCGACGCGGCCCGCATCCTCCAGGCGCGCATCCCCTACGAGTGGGACGGCGCCGTGCGCTACAAGCTGCTCCGGGCGATCGGGAGCCTGGTGAAGCGCCATCGCGTGACCGTCGATCGCACGCTCTTCGAGGCCCGGCTCCGGACGACGCTCGAGCGTATCGTGCGCCTCCTCGAGCTCCGCGTGGCGCTCGAGAGCAGCCGCCCGGCGGGCGTGCCCGAGGACGCGCCGGCCCACGAATGCCTCGGCCACGAGCTCCTCGTGGCGACGCTTCGCGAGAAGGAGATCAACGCCTTCGAGCGCGCCTTCCGCATCCTCGCCATCCTCGACCCCTCCGAGCGCTACGGGGACATCTGGCGCGGGCTGCGGACGGGCGAGCCGAAGGCCCACGCCGCGAGCCGCGAGCTCCTCGAGAACGCGCTGCGCGGCGTGACCCGGGAGGCCGTGCTCGCCCTGGCCGAGGACCGGCGCGACGCCGAGCGCCTCGCGGCCGCCGCCGCCGCGCTCCGCCTGAGCACCACGCCTCACACCTACGAGCAGGCCCTCGGCAAGCTCGTCTCCGACGCGAGCGAGTCGGTCCGCAGCCTCGCTGCCTACCACGTCGCCGAGCTCGGGCTCACGGGGCTCGAGGACACCCTCGCCGGGCGCGAGGAGAAGTCCACGGCGGTCAGCGAGGTCCTCGAAAACGCGCTCCGTTCGCTCCGGCGGAGCGAGGTCCCGAGCGTGGCGTGATGGGCGAGCCGCGCACTACCGACGACATGATGGTCGGCCGCCTCGAGCGGCTGATCATGATCCGGAGCTTCCCGGGCTACCGGGACCTGCCGCCGGACGAGGTGGCGGCCCTCGCCGAGCGCTTCGTGGAGCGGCGCTACCGGAAGGGGGACCTGCTCGAGCGCGAGCACATGCCCGTGCGCCACGTGCACTTCCTGGCGCGCGGGAGCGTGCAGCTCCGGAAGGAGGGGCGCGTGCTCCGGACCCTCGGCGACCACTCGGTGGTCGGCGGCATCAGCGCGCTCAGCGGGGACCAGGAGGGCTACGACGTCGAGGCCCTCGAGCCGACGGTGACGCTCCGCATCCCCGTGGACGAGATGCTCGAGTTCTTCGAGGACAACTTCATGCTCATGGCGAGCGCCATCCGCGGCATCAGCGCCGAGGTCGTGAACGTCCGCCGTCAGCTCATGCCGAACGGCGGCTTCGTCCGGAGCGAGTGGCAGCCCGAGGGCCCGCCGCCGGAGTCTCTCGATCTCGTCGAGCGCATGGCCGCCCTGCGACGCTCCTTCCCCCTCGAGGGGACGCGCCTCGAGGCCATCGCCGACCTCGCCCGCGACGTGAGCGAGCGGCGCTGGGCGCCCGGGGAGGTGATCTTCCGGCCGGGGGAGCGGCCCGACGGCCTCTTCTTCGTGGTCTACGGGGCCGTGCTCGGGACCTCCGAGGGCTTCGATCTCCGCTTCGGGCCGGGCGACGTGGTGGGCTCGCTCGGGACCGTCGCCGGGGCCGACCGCTGGTACGAGGCGCGGACGGAGACCGAGGTCGTCGCGCTCCGCCTCGAGCGGGACATGCTCATCGACGTGCTCGAGGACCATCACGACCTCGCCGTGGCCATGCTGCGGGCGCTCGCCAAGAGCCTCCTCGACAGCATGGCCGAGGCCTCGCGGCAGGGCCGCACCGTCACCCCGGGCTGAGCCGCGCATGTGCCGATGCCGCCACGCGGGATGCGGCGCGTGGCACAGTTCGCGTCAAATGTGGCACGCTTCGGGCCGCCTTCACGGGGATCTGAGCCGGTACGCCCCTTGCGATACCGGTGGGTCATGAGCTCCGTGCGCGCTTGCCTGCCCATGACGCTTCGTTCGTTTTCGCTCGTCGCCCTCGGGCTCTTCGCGTCGCCTGCCCTCGCGCAGGTGAACGAGCCCGGACCGCCCGAGGCCGTCGAGGACGCATTGTCCGGTCCCTCGGATCAGGCGGTCGACGAAGCCGCCGGCTGCGACGTCCAGGTCTCTCTCCGCTCCGGGGACCTGCTCTGGAGCGCGTGCCCGGGAGGCATCGTGGTCGTCCTCGAGGTGGCCGAGGGAGGGCGCCTCACGCTCCGGCTCCGCTCGAGCTTCCGCGTGTTCGGCGAGGTGAGCGGCTTCTTCGAGCGCGGCGGTCAGGTATGGGCCGAGGTCGAACGCCGGGAGGCCCTCGCGCTGAGCGCGCCGCCGGCGGGCTTCG
>JBCDGX010000152.1:0-10187 GCA_038750805.1 Myxococcota bacterium | reverse complement strand
CCGATCCCTTCGCCGCGGCGCAGCCCGCCGCCGCCGCCGGCCCGCAGGAGGTCCGCCTCGTCATCGACGACAAGACGGCCGTCGACGACGCGGAGATCGGGCGGAAGAACCGGAGCAAGAACTTCATCCTCATCGCCCTCGGCCTGATCGTGGGCGGTGTGGTGGGGAGCCTCCTCGGGACGACCATCGGCCAGAACCAGCTCGAAGGTCAGTCGATCCAGCACGGCAAGGAGATCTACGACTCGGTGCGCGAGTCCTCGAACACGATCTCCGAGGCGCAGCGCCTGATCGACCAGGCCGTCACTGCGGCGCGGGGTGGTCCCGGCAAGCCGGCGGCCGTCGACTACGAGGCCCTCGAGGCGCTCCGGGCGCTCGAGAAGCCCTTCCAGGCGAACGATTTCGCGCGCAAGAACTACAGCGTCTTCGACGTGCACATCGTCGACTCGCTCTTCACCTACTACAACGACGTCCAGCGCGCGTGGACGCAGATCGAGCGCATCGAGAACCTCACCACTGGTGAGTCGCGACGCGCCGAGCTCAACGCGGCGACGGAGGCCATGGAGGGCATGGCCGAGCCCACGGGCTGCGTGCCGACCATCGCGAACGACCGGATCATGTGCAACCTCGCCTACGTGCGCGTGGACGAGGAGAAGCTCATGGTGCGCGGCTCGCGCCGCGCTCGCCGCGAGATCGAGAAGGAGGTCTACACCGGGCAGGACCTCACCGAGAGCGCGAGCGACTACGTCATCCTCGTGAACACGCCGCAGTCCACGGGCGTTCTGGGCGAGCAGGCGTCGCTCTTCGCCGAGTACGTGCGCGACGTCGGAGCGCTCAAGGCGCTCCTCGACGGCATCGTCGAGACCCAGGGGCGCCTCGAGCAGCAGCTCGGCCCCATCGCGTCGCGCGCCTCCGAGTAGGGCACCCGGGCCCGCCGCGACGTCTGCTATCGTCGCGGCGGATCGGATGTCTTTCCGGCTGCGTTTCAGAGACACGGACATCGAGCTACCGGTCGGCGAGTTCGTCGTCGGTCGGAGCGCGTCCTGCAACCTCTCCCTCGATGACGCTCTCGTGAGCCGTCGGCACGCCTGCTTTCGGTCCGAGGACGGACGCGTCGAAGTCGAAGACCTGGGCAGCCGGAACGGCGTGATGGTCAACGGCAGCCGCATCGCGCGTCCGACGACGCTCGCGCACCTCGATCGGGTGAGCATCGGCAGCCAGGAGGTCTTGCTCCTCGGCGGCGGTCGCCACGTCGGCAAGCCGACGCTGAAAATGGACCGCTGCGCGAGCTGCGGCGGCCTCGTCGATCCGGCGGCCGAGACCTGCCCGACCTGCGGCGCCGAGCATGCCAAGGGCCCGGACACCGTCGACGAGATCATCGAGCCTCCGAACGCGCCCCGATCCGCGGGTCGCGGCGACCCGGCCGTGGCCTTCGGCAACCGGTATCCCATCGCGGAGAAGGCCCTCGCCCTGGGCCGTCACCCGGAGGCCGCGCGGCTCCTCGAGCCCGCCCTCGAGCGCCTCCGGGAGGACGCGGCGGTGGGGCGCGCGATGGACGCGGATCTGCTCGAGCAGGTGGCCAGCGTCGCGCTGCGCATCGCCGAGGGCCACGACGCCTCGCGCTGGATCCACTACGCCGTGGGGCTCCATGGCGCAGCGCAGCGCGTGCCCTCCGAGGCGATCCTCGAGCGCCTGCACGAGCTCGTTCGGCGGACGCGCTTCGGGGACGCGGACGTCGTCCGCGAGGCGCTCGAGTCCCTCCGGGAGCTCAAGCTGGACGCCGGGGCGCGCCTCCGGCTCAAGCGCCTCGAGGCCCTCGAGCGGGTCATCGCCGCCTAGCACGGTCCGGGCAACGCGAGGGCTGGCTCGCTCGGCTGCCGACGTCGCGGGAGGTCGACCCGGAAGGTCGCGCCCCCTCCCTCGGTCTCGTCGACGTCGACGGTGCCGCCGTGGGCCTCGACGATCTGCTTCACGAGCGCGAGGCCGAGGCCGATGCCGTGGGAGCGGCCCGAGTAGAACATCTCGAAGAGCCGCTCCCGGAGGTGCTCTGGCACGCCGGCGCCGCGGTCCGCGACCTCGATCTGCACGCGTTCCTGGTCCCCGTGCAGGCGCAGGGACACGACGGCGCCTTCCGGCGACGCCTGGATGGCGTTCTTCAGGAGGTTCCAAATCACCTGCCGGAGCTGGCCCGCGTCGACCTCCGCGTCGCCCTGCATCGCCGGATCGAAGGTGGCCTCGAGGCGCACGCCCTGGCGCGCGGCCTCGGCCTGGGCCACGCGCAAGACCTCCTCGCCCATGGCGGAGAGGTCCACCCACGCCGCCCGCGGACGGGAAGGGCGGCCCACGTCGAGCATCGTCGAGACGAGCTCGTTAAGGCGCTCCACCTCGTCGAGCACGATGCCCATGAGCGCGCGGTCCTCCTCCCCGAGCCCCTCGGCCTCGCGGAGCATCTCGACGGAGCCGCGGATCGAGCCGAGGGGGTTCCGGATCTCGTGCGCGAGGCCCTGCGCGAGCCGCCCGAGCACCACCAGCCGCTCGGCGCGCTCCGCTGCGACGCGGAGTCGGTTCACCTCCGTCAGATCCTGGAAGATGACCAGCGCCTCGCCGCGGTGGCCGAGGAGCGGCGCGATGGTGTACCCGACGGGGAAGGGCTCCTTCTCCGGGGGCCGGGCCTCGCCTTCACCGCGCATGCCGAGGGCCGGGGGGACCGGCGGGACGGGGAGGAGGGCCGAGAGGCGCGTGCCCTCGAGGCTCCCGGGCGTGCCGGCGAGGAGCCGCGCCGCCAGGGGGTTCACGCTTCGGATGGCGCCCGCCCCGTCGATGGTCACGACGCCGGAGGGGATCGAGCGGACGATGCTCTCGTGAAGCTCCGCCAGGGAGGCGGTCTCGGCCTCGGCTTCGCGGATGCGGCCGCCGGCGATGCGGAGGCGCGTCGCGAGCGAGGCGGCGAGGCCCGTGACGAGGAAGAGCCCGAGGGCCGTCGTCGCGACGCTGAGCCCGAGCTCGCTCGGGCTTGGACGGTAGGCCTCGGCGAAGGCGTCCGGCGGCAGCGGGATCCACCCCGAGCTCGTGGCGGCGACCACGAAGAGGTAGAGGAGGAAGGCCATGGAGCCGGCGATGAGCGTCGCCGCGGTCCCGAGGGCCAGGGCGGCGTGCACGATGGCGATGCCGTAGAGGAAGGGAAACGCGCTCGTCGCGCCGCCGCTCAAATAGACCAGGGACGTGACGAGGAGGAGATCCCACGCGAGGAGGGCGCGCGCGTAGCGGAGCAGCACCTCGCGCTGCCGCGAGCGGAGCGACGCCGCGACGATGGCGCTGAGCAGGTAGGTCGCGACGATGAGGCCCGTCAGGCTCCGCGGCGTGAAGGCCGTGAGCTGGCGGCCGGCGAGGAGCGAGAGCCCGAGCGTCCCGCCGAGGAGCACCGTCGCGACGAGGAGCCGCACCAGGAGCTGCCCGGCGAGGCGCCGCTGAAGGCGCTCGACGGCCTCTTCCTCGGTCGCGAGATAGGCCCCGGAAGGGGTGGGGGGCGGCGTCGGGAACGCCGTCAGGTCCGCCGGCTCGCCCATGCGTCGACCGCGCGCGGCCTCAGCCGGACTGCACCTTGCCCGCGATGTCGAAGATCGGCATGTACATCGCGATCAGGATGAAGCCGACGATGCCGCCGATGAACACCATCATCAGCGGCTCGAGGAGCGAGGTGAGGGCGGCGACGGCCACGTCGACCTCCTCCTCGTAGAAATCGGCGATCTTGTTGAGCATGGTGTCGAGGGCACCGGTCTCCTCGCCCACCGCGATCATCTGCACGACCATCGAGGGAAAGACGCCGGTGGCCATGAGCGGCTCGGACATGGTCTTGCCCTCGCGGATGCGGTCCGCCGTCACGTTGATCGCGTCCTCGACGATCACGTTGCCTGCCGAGCGGCCGACGATGGCCATCGCGTCGAGGATGGGCACGCCGGAGCTCAGGAGGGTGCCCAGCGTCCGCGTGAAGCGGCTCACGGCGATCTTCCGCATCACGGGTCCGATGACCGGCGCCGTCAGGAAGAGCTTGTGCCAGAAGCGCTTCCCGCGCTCCGTCCGCATCGAGTAGCTGATGCCGCTGACCGTGCCGAAGAGGATGATCAGCACGTAGATGATGTTCCCGCGGAACCACTCGGAGACGTTGATGACCGTCTGCGTCACCGGCGGCAGCTCGCCCTCGCCGCCGAACTCCGCGAACATCTCCTGGAAGGCCGGGATGACCCACGTGAGCATCACGAAGATCACCGCGATGGCGATCACGAGCACGCTCAGCGGGTAGACCATGGCGCCCTTCACCTGGCGCCGCAGCTTCACGCGCTTCTCGATGTAGACCGCGAGGCGCGAGAGGATCTGGTCGAGGATGCCGCCGAGCTCGCCGGCCTGGACCAGGTTCACGAAGAGCGTGTCGAAGACCTTCGGATGCCGGCGCAGACCCTCGGAGAAGGTGCCGCCCTGCTCGACGAAGTTCTTGATGTCCTTGAGGATGACGTTGAACTGCTGGTTCTCACCCTGGGACGAGAGGATCTCCAGGCACTGAACCAGGGGCAGACCCGCGTCGATCATCGTGGCGAACTGGCGCACGAAGACCACGAGGTCCTTCTCGGTGACGGGCGGCCCGAAGCTGAGATTGATTTCCCGGGGCTTCTTCTTGACCTTGACCGGGCTCAGCTGCTGGGCGCGGAGGCGCGACTGCACGAGCTCGGCGGTCTCGGCCTCCATGACGCCCTTGCGGGTCTCGCCGGTTCGCGAACGCGCTTCCCATGTCCACTCGGCCATTCGTCCTCCGGACCGCCGGCGATCCTAGCGGCGCCCGGGCGGGGGGGTCAAAGACGGCGCACGCCTCGAAACGCGACGCGAGCTTCGGCCCCGAGGGGACCGTACGGTCGCCCTGCCGGGATCTCCAGCCGGCTAGCGCTGGCCCCGGCGCTGACCGCCGGTCACGGGGGAGCGCTTCTCGATCATCCCCTGGAGCTCTGCGGGCTCGGGCGAGCGGCCAATGGCCTCGTCCACGTGCAGGATGCCCTGGGAGTAGAGCCGGTAGAGCGCCTGGTTCATGGTCTGCATGCCGGAGACGCCCTGACCGGTCTGCATGAGGCCGTAGATCTGGTGAACCTTGTTCTCGCGGATGAGGTTCCGGATCGCGTAGTTGGGGATCATCACCTCGGCGGAGAGGCAACGCCCGGGCCCGTCGCTCCGCGGGAGCAGCATCTGGGTGATGACCGCCTGGAGCACGAAGCTGAGCTGCGCGCGGATCTGCTCCTGCTGGTGCGGCGGGAAGACGTCGATGACGCGGTTGAGGCTCTGCACCGCGCTGTTGGTGTGCAGCGTCGCGAAGACGAGGTGGCCCGTCTCCGCGATGGTCATGGCCGCCTCGATGGTCTCGAGGTCGCGCATCTCACCCACGAGGACCACGTCCGGATCCTGCCGGAGGACGTACTTGAGGGCGCCCTTGAACGTCTCCGTATCCGAGCCGATCTCGCGCTGGTTCACCACGCAGAGCTTGTTCGAGTGGAGGTACTCGATGGGGTCCTCCACGGTCATGATGTGGTGGCGCTTCTCCGAGTTGATCTTGTCGATCATCGACGCGAGCGTCGTGCTCTTACCGGAGCCCGTCGGGCCCGTGACCAGCACGAGACCGCGCGGGAGGTCGCAGAGGTCCGCCACGATCGGCGGGAGGCCGAGCTCCGGGAGCGCGCGGATCTTGAAGGGGATGGCGCGGAAGGCGCCGCCCACGGCGCCGCGCTGCATGAACACGTTCGCGCGGAAGCGTGAGAGCCCCTTCACGCCGAAGGAGAAGTCGAGCTCGTTGTCCCGCTCGAACTTGATCTTCTGCTCCTCGGTCATGACCTCGTAGCAGATGTACTTGGTCTCCACGGGACCGAGCGGCGGGGTCCGCAGCGGAACCAGGCCGCCGTCGATGCGCAGCTGCGGAGGCGTTCCCGTCGTGACGTGAAGGTCCGACGCGCCACGCTGGATCATCACCTGGAGGAGCTGACGGAGGCTGATGCGCGGCCGCTCGTCGGGAGATCCCTGCATGGCGGCAGCTTACAACGGCGGCTTCTCGGAGCGCTAAAGCTCGAGCTTGGACCAGCGCGCCTGGCGCCGGAGGAGCGTCCGTCGTCGGTCGCCGTGCGCGATGATTCGCGCGACGCCCCAGGCCGTCAGGAAGGCTCCCTCCTCGCCGAGCCCCGGCGCCGCGTGCGGGCCGCCGAGCAGGAGGCGCTTCAGCGGCGTGCGCAGCGGGAGCCCCGTGACGCCGAGGGCGCCCCGCACGGGGTGCGCGAAGAGCGGCGTCATGGTGCTCGGACCCCGGCTCCAGGGCTCGTCCACCGGGAGCTCGGTGCCCGTCCGCACGTCGTCGACGCCGCGTCCATCGTGCGGTGAGTCGACCAGGAGGAGATGCTCGCGGAGGAAGGGGATCGCGTCCTCGAGGCGCGCGAGGAGCCGCTCGCGGAGCGCGCCGAGGGCATGGTCGCTCGTCGTGAGCACCTCGGCCGTGAGCCGGCGAACGGGGACGTCCTCGTGGGTCTCGCCCATCGGGCCCAGCTCGAGGCGGACCCGACCGGTCTCCGCCGACGGCTCCGGACCGACGAGGAAGGCGTTCCTGGCGAGGCCCTCGGGTACGGCCTCGGCGCGGACCAGCGCGTGGAGCACGTAGCGATGCCGCCGGGCCGTCGGCTCTCCGAGGCGCTCGAAGAGCTCGCCGAGGGCCGCCCCGCGGTCCGGGAGGAGCCGGCGGAGGCCCAGCGCGCTGCCGGCGGCGACGAGATGCCCGCAGCTGATGCGCTCACCGGCCCGGCTCAGGGTCACGCCCTGCACCACGCCGCGGCGGACCTCGATGCTCTCGACGCTCTCGCGGCGCCGGACCTCGCCGTTGGCCGTCGTGATGCGCTCGACGAGCGCGCTCTCGAGCCACTCGTAGCCCCCCTCGAGGCGCGCCGAGCCGAGCCACCACGCGCCGTAGCCCCGGAGGCCGCCGAGCACGGGGAGCTCGCTCGGGTCGAGGTCCGAGGCGAAGGCGGCGGGCGTCGCGACCGCCTGCCGGAACGGATGCCCGAGGGCGAGCTCCGCGAGCGGGTCCGATGCGTCGCCGTCCGCCGGCAGGTGCGCCGTGGCCCGGGCGAGCTCCCGGCGCTCGAGGAAGGTCTCCGGCGGGAAGACGAGGTCCCGCTCCATGACGCGGTCGAGCTCACCCATGCGCCGGCGGACCGAGGCATGGAAGTCCTCGAGGGCGCGCTTCACCGCCGGGAACTCCCGCTCGAGCTCGCGGCCGAGGAAGGCCGGCTCGGTGGTCACGTCGAAGCGCTGCCGCGGAAGGAGCACCTGGAAGCTCGGGTCCATCGCCGCCGCGCGGCGGCGGAAGAGCTGGAGCAGGGTCAGCTCCGAGAGCACGCGCCGCGCGACGGGGCTGTGCGCCGCGAGGAAAGTGTAGGGCCGCCGCGGCCAGGTCCGGCCGCCCGCCGCGTAGCGAAAGGGCAGCTCGCCCTGGCCGAGCACCAGCACCCGGAAGCCGCGCTTGGCGAGGAGCGCCCCGGAGAGGAGCCCCCGCAGGCTCGTCCCGAGCACGATCACGTCGTAGTGGCTGTGGATCATCCCGCGCCCGCCCCGAGCGTGGGGGAGTGGAAGCCGGCGAGGGACGTCCCCGCCCAGGCCGCGTCGGTCCAGCGGGGTCCCGTCGCCTCGAGGCGGCAGAGGTCGCGGGCGATGGCGTCGACCACCGCCGGGAGGAGATCGTGCTCTTCGCGCTGAATGCGGGCGTGGAGCGTGTGCACGTCGTCCCCCGGGAGCACCGGGACGGCGGCTTGCGCGAGGATCGCTCCGCTGTCCACGCCGGCGTCGACCAGGTGCACCGTGCAGCCGGATAGGCGCACGCCCGCGGCGAGCGTCTGCGCCGGCGCGTCCATGCCCGGGAAGGCCGGCAGCAGCGAGGGATGCACGTTGATGGTCCTTCCGCCGAAGCGAGCGAGGAAGGGCGCGCCGAGCAGGCGCATGAAACCCGCGAGCACGACGAGCTCGGGCTCCGCGGCGGCCACGGCCTCGGCGAGCTCTTCGTCCCAGGCGGCGCGCTCGGCGCGGCGGAAGGGGACGGCGCGGGTCGCGATGCCCGCCGCCTCGGCGCAGGCGAGGGCCGGCGCGCCGGCCTTGTCCCCGAGCACCGCGACCACCTCCGCCGCGCAGCGCCCCGCGTCGATCGCCGCCCGGAGCGCCTCGAGGTTGCTGCCGCGGCCGGAGGCGAGCACCGCGACGCGGAGCGGTGTCGTCACGGCTCGCCCGCGTAGCGCACGCGGGCCTCGCCGCTCGCGTCGCTCGCCTCCAGCGCACCGATGGTGTGGACCGGCTCGCCGATGGCCTCGAGCGCGGCGCTCACGGCCGGGGCGGCGCCCGGCGCGACGGCCATCACGAGGCCGAGGCCGAGGTTGAAGGTGCGGCGCATCTCCGCCTCGGTGACGCCCCCCGCCCGCTGGACGAGGTCGAAGACCGGCGGGCGCGGCCAGCGCGCGGGATCCACGTGGGCGCCGATCCCCCCGGGGAGCACGCGGGGGACGTTGCCCGGGAGCCCGCCGCCGGTGATATGGCTGATGCCGTGCACCCCGTCCGGGGCGGCCGCGAGCGCGGCGGCGACGGCGCGGGCGTAGATCTTGGTCGGCCGGAGCAGGAGCTCCCCGAGGCTCTCGCCGGGCAGCTCCGGCGGCGGCGCGTCCAGGGCGAGCCCCGCTTCCTCGAGGAGCGCGCGGCGCGCGAGGGAGAACCCGTTCGAGTGGAGGCCCGTCGAGGGGAGCCCGAGCAGCACGTCGCCGGCGACGGCCTTCGTCCCGTCGAGGATGCGGCCGCGCTCGACGACCCCCACGGAGAACCCCGCGAGGTCGTACTCGCCGTCGGCGTAGAAGCCCGGGAGCTCGGCGGTCTCGCCGCCGAGGAGCGCGCAGCCCGCCTGCGTGCAGCCTTCCGCGATGCCCCGCACGACGGCTTCGCCCGTGTCCACGTCGAGCTTCCCGGTCGCGAAATAGTCGAGGAAGAAGAGCGGCCGCGCGCCCACCGTGAGCACGTCGTTGACGCACATGGCGACGAGGTCGATGCCCACCGTGTCGTGGCGGCCCGTCGCGAAGGCGAGCTTGAGCTTCGTGCCGACGCCATCGGTCCCGCTCACGAGCACCGGCTCATGGAGATCGCCCGGCACCTTGCAGAGCCCGGCGAAGCCACCGACCCCGCCGAGGATGTCCGCCGTACGCGTCGCGGCGGCGAGGGGCTTGATGCGGTCGACGAGACGCTCGCCCGCGTCGATGTCGACCCCGGCGTCGCGGTAGGTCAGGCCAGCCATGGGCGCTCCATACCGCATCGTCGGCGACGACGCCGCACGCCGCGGTTCACCCCTCCGTGGGAAAGAGCTCGTTCAGGCGGTCGTCCCATTCGTCCGCGATGGAGGTGACCTTGGCCAGGAGATCCGCGAACTCCTCGTAATCGAGGCCCCCGAGGCGGCGGTGTGCGCGGAGGTAGACGGCGTCCCGGTCCTTGTCGATGGCGAAGGCCGCGTCGCTCGTGACCAGGAAGTTCAGCTCGAGGAGCCGCCGGTAGAAGTCCTCCCGGCCCTCCTTCGGGACGTCCATGATGCGCGAGAGCAGGAGCAGGATGTCGTGCTCCTCCAGCACGTTCACGCCGACCTGCGCCGAGCCGCGCAGCACCTCCGTGTAGCCGTCCTCGTCGAGGGGCTCGAAGCTGACGGCCAGCTCGCTCCCGAGGCGGCGGAGGTAGTCGTTGACCATCGTCGCCGCGTCGATGTACTCGCGGTTGCTGCTCTGGTCCTCCCACACGCGCGAACGGCGCTCGAGGAGCGCTCCCTGCCCGGGCTCGGAGAGGGGCTCGCTCGCGGAGAACGAGCTGCTTCCGTCGGTCACGGGGGCGGAGGCGATGGAGCCGGGCGCGCTCCCGACGGTTCGCGCGTCGGCGAAGCCGGCCTTGCTCACGCGCCCCGGGCTCGTCTCGTCTCCGTCGCTCACGCTCGGCTCCTCCCGCGGCCTCCCCCGGATGCCGACGCCCCACGCTACGCACCGGCAGGACACCCGGTCAACGGCGCTCGCGCTCGGGCTCTGGGCCGCGCTCGCCGGCGGCTGCTCGGAGCCGCCGCCGAGCGCGCTGGAACGCCTCGAGGCGACGGCCCGGGACCACGCGGG
>JBCDGX010000151.1:0-10216 GCA_038750805.1 Myxococcota bacterium | reverse complement strand
GCCACCGCGAGCAGCGCCACGCCGAGCACGAAGGCCACTCCGACGGCCACGATGGAGCGCTCGAAGACGCGATGGAGACCGTGCGCGGCGAGCCCCGCCACGAGGATGAAGGGCAGGAACCAGAGGTGGATGCTCGGCCCGTAGAGGAGCATCTCCGGCTCGAGCCAGGCGAAGGCCGGTCGCCCGTAGATCGTCTCCCGGAGCGCGCAGAGCGGAAGGAGCGCGAGGGACCAGAAGAACCAGGGCAGGAGGATGCGGTCGACGCGGCGCCCGAGGAAGCGGCGCGTCGGGCGCGGGGCGCGCTTCGAGACTCCGAGGGCCACGGCGAGGATCAAGAAGAGCGGCAGCCCGAAGCCGAAGAGCGGGTGCGAGCCGTTGACGTGGAGCCCGACGGTGTCGATCGCCGCGAGCACGCGGAGCCGGTCCCAGCCCTCGAGGTGCACCCGGCGCGCGTCGGCGACCGAGGCCGCCGGGGCCCGCTCGCGCGCGAAGAGCCGGGAGCTCGGGAGCACCGTCGCCATGGCGCCGAGCCATGCCATCGAAGCGCGCCGGGCTCAAGGCACGGCGCCGTCGTGGGCGATCAGCAGGCGCGCAGATCGAAGGTCAGCAGCTCCTCGTCCGCCTGCCGAAGCTCGGCCGCGCTGAAGGCGGGCGAGGCCGTCGACACACGGGCGAGCAGCGCCTCGACGCTCGTGCCGCGGGCGGCGGCCTCCCGGCGCGCGAGGGCGATCAGGTCGGCCGCGGAGGGCCGTTTCTCGTGGGATGCGTTCATGGCGCGCCGGATGTGGGCGCGCCGGATCGCGGGGACAACGTGCCGTGATGAGGGAGCGCACCGATTTGGTGGCGGCGCGCCCGGGGCCGTGAGCGGGCTCAGATGGGCGCGGAGTTGCAGCGCGCGACCTGCCCGGTCTCGAGGCCAACGCGGAACCAGCGCACGCGTTCCTCGCTCGAGCCGTGGGTCCAGCTCTCGGGCTGCACGCGCCCGCCGGCCCGGCGCTGGAGCGTATCGTCACCGATGGCCGCCGCGGCCCGCAGCCCCTCCTCGATGTCGCCCTGCTCGAGGACCTGACGTTGGGCGTGCGCGTGGTGCGCCCAGACGCCGCTGAAGCAATCCGCCTGGAGCTCCTGGGCGACGCTCAGCTGGTTCTGCTCGGCCCGGGAACGGCCGGCCTTCATCTGCCGGAGCCGCTGGCTGATCCCGAGGATGGTCTGCACGTGGTGCCCGACCTCGTGGGCCACCACGTAGGCCTGCGCGAAGTCGCCGGGGGCGCCGAAGCGCCGGTCGAGGTCCGAGAAGAACTGCAGGTCGATGTA
Organism: Myxococcota bacterium; assembly: GCA_038750805.1. Lineage (GTDB taxonomy): Bacteria > Myxococcota_A > Polyangia > Polyangiales > Houyiibacteriaceae > CALCTH01. The sequence goes on along the minus strand of JBCDGX010000151.1, from coordinate 8,902 downwards.
CACCTGCTGGTCCGCCGGGCAGTAGAAGGGCCCCACGGCCGACGAGGCCATGCCGCAGGCGGAGCTCACCTGCCCGCCGAAGAGCACGAGCTTCGGTGCCTGGTAGCTTCGCCCGAGCTGCTGCTGGAAGAGCGGTCCCCAGGTGTCCTCGGTGTCGGCGAGCACCACGGCCACGAAGTCGGCGAGGCGCTCTTCTTCGGGGCTCGGCGTGTAGGAAGCGCCGCCGGTACTGGCGGGCGCGCCCGCGCCCCCGCCAGCACCGGCCGCGGCATCGAGGAGCATGGTGGGGTCTCCGCCCGCCAGCTTCACGACCACCGCGAGCACGAGGATCACGAGCGTCCCCCCGGCGCCGAGCTTCGCCCCGCCGCGCCCGCGCATGCGCTGACCACGCCGGTCCTCGATGTTGGTGCTTCGTCGCCCGTCCCGCCGCATGGCGGCGAGTATGCACAAATCAGCGCCCCCCGGGGCGCCCCCGTCTTACGCACGCAACGCACCCCACCCCGCCGGCAGCCCACGCAGCGCGCTCGCTCCAGCTCGCCGCCCGGCGCCCCGGTCGAAACGGCGCCCCGGTCGAATCCGGCGCCCCGGTCGAGAACGGCGCCTCGGTCCGGCGGCACTCAATCGGGCTCGGCCAAATCCGACTCGCCCATCAAGAACTCATCGATCGCCCGCGCCGCCCCGCGCCCTTCCGCGACCGCCCACACCACCAGGCTCTGCCCGCGGCGCACGTCCCCGGCCGCGAAGATGCCGGGGGCGCTCGTCGCGTACTTGCCGTAGTCCGCCTCGACGTTGCCCCGCCGGTCCCGGGCGAGCTCGAGGTGCTGGATGGCCGTCTCCTCGGGGCCGACGAAGCCCATGGCGAGGAGCACGAGGTCCGCCTCCCAGCGCTCCTCGCTCCCGGGCACGTCCTCCATGCGCCAGCGGCCTTCGTCGTCCTTCGACCACCTCACGCGCACGGTCTCGACTGCGCACACGCGCCCGCTCTCGTCGCCGACGAAGCGCTGCGTGCGGATGGCGAACTCGCGCGGGTCCTTGCCGAACACCGCCGCCGCCTCCTCGTGGCCGTAGTCGACCTTGAAGACCTCCGGAAACTCCGGCCAGGGGTTGTCCGCCGCCCGCTCGGGGGGCTTCGCGGCGAGGAGCTCGAAGTTCACGAGCGTCGCGCAGCCGTGGCGAAGGGACGTCCCGAGGCAGTCCGTGCCCGTATCGCCGCCGCCGATGACGAGGACCTTCCGCCCCTTCGCGCTCACGTACGCTTCGGCTCCGGCCTCCTCGAGCGCGTAGCCGTGGTCCATCAGGGCCTTCGTGTTGGGCCGCAGGAAGTCCATCGCGAAGTGGATGCCCTCGAGCTCCCGGCCCTCGATGGGCAGGTCCCGGGGCTTCGTCGCGCCCATGGCGAGGAGCACGGCGTCGTTCTGCTCCCAGAGGTGCTCGATGGGCAGGTCGCGCCCGACCTCGATGCCCGTCACGAAGGTCACGCCCTCCTCCCGGAGCTGCTCGAGGCGCCGCTCGAGGATGCGCTTGTCGAGCTTCATGTTCGGGATGCCGTACATCATCAGGCCCCCGACCCGGTCGTCGCGCTCGTAGACCGTGACCCGATGCCCGACGCGCCGGAGCTGCTGCGCCGCCGCCAGCCCCGCGGGGCCCGAGCCGACGATGGCCACGCTCTTCTGCGTCTCGCGCTCCGGCGGCCGGGGCACGATCCAGCCCTCCTCGAAGCCGCGGTCCACGATGGCCTGCTCGAGGTTCTTGATGGTCACCGGGGGCTCGTGGATGCCGAGCACGCAGGCGCCCTCGCAGGGCGCGGGGCACACGCGCCCCGTGACCTCCGGGAAGTTGTTCGTCTTGTGCAGGCGGTCGCAGGCCTCGCGCCACATGCCCCGGTAGACGAGGTCGTTCCACTCGGGGATCAGGTTGTCCACGGGACAGCCCGTATCGCTCATGCAGAAGGGCACGCCGCAGTCCATGCAGCGCGCGCCCTGCGTTCCGAGGTGCGAATCGTCCGCCGGGAGCGTGAACTCGTCCCAGGTCTTCAGGCGTACCTTCGGGTCCTCGTAGGGGACCGCGACGCGCTCGAACTCCTTGAAGCCGGTGGGCTTGCCCATCAGCGGCGCTCCTTTCGCGTTCGGCCGGCGCCCATCACACGCTCTCCCGGACCGCCTGGGCGGCCTTCCCGCTCTCTGCCGCGGCCTTCGCACGCTCGCGGAGAACGCGCGCGAAGTCGTTCGGCATGACCTTCACGAACTGCTGGATGGCGAAATCCCAGGTGTCGAGCACGCGCTCGGCGACGTCGCTGCCCGTGAGCTCGAGGTGCTTCTGCACGAGGCGCCGAACCTCCATGCGCTCCTCCGGGGCCGTGACCTTCTCGAGGCTGACCATCTCGCCGTTGACCCGACGCACGAAGCTCCCGCTCACGTCCCAGACGTAGGCGATGCCGCCGCTCATGCCCGCCGCGAAGTTCCTCCCGGTGGGCCCGAGCACGACCACGCGCCCCCCCGTCATGTACTCGCAGCCGTGGTCGCCCACGCCTTCGACGACGGCCACCGCGCCGCTGTTCCGCACGCAGAAGCGCTCCGCCGCGCGGCCGCGGAAGAAGGCCTCCCCGGTGGTCGCGCCGTAGAGGCAGACGTTCCCGACGATGATGTTCTCGCTCGGCGGGAAGGTCGCCTCGCGGTCCGGGTAGACGACGATGCGTCCGCCGCTCAGCCCCTTGCCCACGTAATCGTTCGCGTCCCCTTCGAGCTCGAGGGTCACGCCGCGGGCGAGCCAGGCGCCGAAGCTCTGGCCCGCCGAGCCCCGGAACTGGAAGTGGATGGCCCCGTCGCCGAGCAGCTTCTCGCCCTTCGCCTTGGCGATGGAGTGGCTGAGCATGGTTCCGACCGTTCGGTTCACGTTCTCGATCTTCATGGTCTCGCGCACGGCCTCGCCGTGCTCGAGGGCGGGCCGGGCGAGCTCGATGAGGCGATTGTCGAGCGCCTTCTCGAGGCCGTGGTCCTGCCTGCGCGTCATGAACACGTCGGCGCCCGGGTAGGGCAGGCGCGCCGGCATGAGCACGGGCGTGAGATCGACGCCCTGGGCCTTCCAGTGGTTGATGGCGTCGTCGGTCTCGAGCACCTCCACGCGCCCGATCATCTCGTCGATGGTCGCGAAGCCGAGCTCGGCCATGAGCTCCCGGGCCTCCTCGGCGACCATGAAGAGGTAGCGAACGACGTGCTCCGGGTCCCCGCGGAACTTCGCGCGAAGCTCCGGGTCCTGCGTCGCGATGCCGACCGGGCAGGTGTTGAGGTGGCACTTGCGCATCATGATGCAGCCGAGGGTGATCAGCGGCGCGGTCGAGAAGCCGTACTCCTCGGCGCCGAGGAGCGCGGCGATCACGACGTCGCGCCCGGTCTTCATCTGCCCGTCGGTCTGCAGCACGACGCGGCTGCGGAGGTCGTTCAGGACCAGCGTCTGATGCGCCTCGGCGAGGCCGATCTCCCAGGGCATGCCCGCGTGCTTCACGCTGGTCAGCGGCGACGCGCCCGTGCCCCCGTCGTGGCCGCTGATGAGGATGTGGTCCGCGTGCGCCTTGGCGACGCCGGCGGCGACGGTGCCGACGCCGACCTCGCTCACGAGCTTCACGGAGATGCGCGCCGAGGGGTTCGCATTCTTCAGGTCGTAGATGAGCTGCGCGAGATCCTCGATGGAGTAGATGTCGTGATGCGGCGGCGGGCTGATCAGCCCCACGCCCGGCGTCGAGTGCCGGATGCGCGCGATGAGCTCGTCGACCTTCTTGCCCGGGAGCTCGCCGCCCTCCCCGGGCTTCGCGCCCTGGGCCATCTTGATCTGAATCTCGTCGGCGTTCGTGAGGTAGTTGATCGTCACGCCGAAGCGCCCCGAGGCCACCTGCTTGATCGCGCTCCGCCGCGGGTTCGAAGCGCCCGTCGCGAGTGGCACGTAGCGCGCCGGATCCTCGCCTCCCTCGCCGGTGTTCGACTTGCCGCCGAGCGCATTCATGGCGATGGCGAGGGACTCGTGGGCCTCCGCGCTGATCGAGCCGAAGCTCATCGCGCCGGTCACGAAGCGCTTCACGATCTCCGCGGCGGGCTCGACCTCGTCCTTGGGAATCGGCGTCGTGCTCTTGAAGCGGAGCAGCCCCCGGAGCGTGCAGCGCGTTCGCTCGCTCGCGTTCACGTGGTTCGCGAAGCGCCGGTAGGCGTTCGGGTCCCCCTTCCGGGCGGCCTGCTGCACGGACTGGATCGAGATCGGGTCCCAGGCGTGCTTCTCGCCCTTCGCCCGCCAGTGGAACTGCCCGTCGTTCGGCAGGACCTTCAGGTGCGGCGAGGCGTGCCCGCTCTCACCGCCGGTCGGGTAGCCGAGCTCGTGCCGGCGCACCGCCTCGTCCGCGAGCACGTCGAAGCCGACGCCCTCGATGCGGCTCGTGGTGCCCGCGAAGCAGCGCCCGATGACGGGCTTGGCCAGGCCCACGGCCTCGAAGATCTGCGCGCCCTTGTAGGACTGGAGCGTGCTGATCCCCATCTTGCCCATCACCTTGAGCATCCCCTTGGTAACGGCCTTCCGGTACGCCGCGACGAGGGCGTGGTCGTCCTGCAGCGCCGGGTCCTCGAGCATGCCGTCGCGGCGCGCCTGCCAGAGCGCCTCGAAGGCGAGGTAGGGGTTGATCGCGTCCGCGCCGAAGCCGATCAGGCAGCAATGGTGGTGCACCTCGCGGGCCTCGCCGGTCTCGACGAAGAGGCCCACGCGGGTCCGCTTGCTGACGCTCACGAGATGGGTGTGCACGGCGCCGGTGGCGAGGAAGGCGCTCACGGGCACCCGGTTCGCGCTCGTCGCGCGGTCCGAGAGGATGAGCATCGCGTAGCCTTCGTCGACGGCGGCCTCGGCCTCCTCGGCGATGCGCCGGAGCGTGAAGTCGAGGCCCGCGGCGCCGCGCACGCGCGCCCAGGTGATGTCGATGACCTTCGTCCGCCAGCCGCGATGGTCCGCGTGGCGGATCGCCGCGAGCTCCTCGTTGTTCAGGATCGGATGCGGGAGCAGCAGGCGGGCGGAGTGCTTCGGCCCCGGCTCGAGGAGGTTCCCCTCGGGGCCGCAATAGCACTGCATGCTCATGATCACTTCTTCGCGGATCGAGTCGATCGGCGGGTTCGTGACCTGGGCGAAGAGCTGCTTGAAGTAGTCGTAGACCAGCCGCGGCTGGTCGCTGAGGCATGCGAGGGACGAGTCGTTCCCCATGGACCCGACGGGATCACGCTTCTGCGTGACCATCGGCAGCAACATGAACTGGAGCGTCTCCGTCGTGTACCCGAAGGCCTGCAGGCGCGGGATGAGCGTCGCCGGATCGAAGGCCTCGCCGGGGACCCCGAGGGGCATGGTCGGTGAGCTCGAGGGGTCGCGCTCCGGCGCGGAGCTCTGGCCGGGGACCATGCTCTCGCGCGGATGGGGCGCGGGGAACGCAGCCCCGTTCGCGGCCGACGCGCTGGCGGCGCCCTCGGCCTGGTCCCGCCGCGCCTTCAGGAGCTCGCGGAGCGTCAGCCGGTTCTCGTCGAGCCACCGCCGGTAGGGCCGCTGCGTCGCGATGAGGTGCTTCACCTCCTCGTCGGGGATCAGGCGCCCGGCCTGGAAGTCGACGAGGAACATCTTGCCCGGCTGGAGCCGCCCCTTCGCCTTGATGCGCCGCGGGTCCATCGGCAGGACGCCGACCTCGCTGGCCATGACGACCTTGTCGTCGTGCGTGACGTAATAGCGGCTCGGCCGGAGGCCGTTCCGGTCGAGCACGGCGCCGATGTAGCGCCCGTCCGTGAAGGCGCTGGAGGCCGGTCCGTCCCCGGGCTCCATGAGGCAGCTCTGGTACTCGTAGAAGGCGCGCTTCTCCGGGCTCATCGCCCGGTCCTTCTGCCAGGCCTCCGGGACCATCATCATCACGGCCTCGGGGAGCGAGCGGCCGCCCATGAGCAGCAGCTCGAGGACGTTGTCGAAGTTCCCGCTGTCGCTCGTCGAGGGCTCGGCGATGGGGAAGCACTTCTCGAGGTCCCCGCCGAAGAGCTCGCTCTCGAGGAGCCCCTCGCGGTCGTTCATCGACGCGACGTTCCCGCGGAGCGTGTTGATCTCGCCGTTGTGGCTCATCGTCCGGAGCGGCTGGGCCCGCTCCCAGGATGGGAAGGTGTTCGTCGAGAAACGCGAGTGGACCATCGCGAGGTGCGAGCGGTACTGCCAGTCGCTGAGGTCCGGGTAGAAGGGGAAGAGCTGCGTCGGCGTCAGCATGCCCTTGTAGACGATGACCCGCGTCGAGAGGCTGCAGACGTAGACCTTCTGCGACTCGCGGAGCCGGGCGTCCTTCCGAAGCGCCGTCCCCGCGCGCTTCCGCACCACGTAGAGCTGCCGCTCGAAGGCGTCGCGCGCGAGGCCCTCCGGCGCGACCACGAAGAGCTGCTCGATGGCCGGCATGGAGGCCCGGGCGCTCGGCCCGATGTCCGCCCCGTCGGGGTCGATGGGCACCTCGCGCCAGCCCGCCGGTGCGAGGCCCTGCTCGCGCACGATGCGCTCGAAGGTGCGCTTGCAATGCGCGCGCTCCCGCGCGTCCACGGGCAGGAAGACGTTGCCCGCCGCGAAGCGCCCGGGCTCCGGGAGCGTCAGGCCGAGGTCGTCCCTGGCGCGCGCCACGAGGAGCTCGTGGGGGAGCGCCGTCAGGATGCCCGCCCCGTCGCCCGTGTTGACCTCGGAACCGCAGGCGCCCCGATGCTCCATGCGCCGAAGCACCGTGTCGCCGTCGAGGACGGTCTGGTGCGAGCGCCGGCCCCGGATGTCCGCCACGAAGCCGACGCCGCACGCATCCTTCTCGAAGCGCGGGTCGTAGAGGCCGTGGGCGACGGGCGGCGTGGCGGGAGGCGGCGAGACGGGTCGGGTCATCGTGGGAGGTCCTCCGGGGCGCACGGGGGCACCGAGGGCGGTCGCTCCGCCGGCGCGCCGGCTCGGAGCGAGGGTCGTGAGTGCCCATTGGGTCACTCGGAGACGCCCTTCGCCGAACGACGTTAGGTCGTGGCCGGAGCGGACCTAACGGTTAGGCGACGTGACGCGGCGTGTCAATAGTCACTTGGGCCCGTCCTGGCAAGCCGTCGAGGGCCGGCGAGGTCGAGGGGCGCAAGGGGCCGCGGATCGAGTATTAAGTCAGCGGCCGGCCGTTCCCGCTGGGGAGCGTCGACCGACGTCCGCGCATGGAGATCTTCGGACAGTTCGTTTTGCTGGCCTACGTGCCCTTCGCGCTGCTGGTCTTCTTCCAGCCGCGCTCGGCTGCCGGTGGCGTGATCCGGACGGTGATCTGGGGAACCTGCTTCCTCCCGGAGACGGCGGAGGTCGACCTCCCCTTCATCCCGGCCTTCAACAAGTCCAGCATGATCGGCATCTCGTGCTGGCTCGGGGTGCTCTGGAAGGCACCACACCGGCTGCGGCAGACGCCGGCCTTTCGCGGCTACGAGGTCTTCTTCGTCATCTCGATCATCGGGATGATCGCGACGGTCTACACGAACCGCTTCGACATCAGCGAGGGGCGCGCCTTCCGGCCCGCGCTGACGCTCTACGACCTGATCTCCGAGGTCCTCGCGCTCCTCGTCAGCGTGTTTCTGGTCTTCCGCGCCTCCCGCACGGCCATCCGCCGCCGGAAGGACATGGAAGACCTCAGCAAGGTCCTCGTCCAGGCGGGCCTGATCTACACGCTCGGGGCCCTCATCGAGCTTCGCCTCAGCCCGCAGCTCCACTACTGGGTCTATGGCGAGAGCCCCCAGAGCTTCCTGCAGGTCATCCGCTTCGGCGGCTATCGACCGCTCGTGTTCATGGAGACCGGCATGGCCGTGGGCATGTTCTTCGTGCTCACGTCGCTCATGGCCATGGCCCGCGCCACCATCGGCCGCGGGGACCGCAGGCTCTCGCTCTGGCTCGCAGCCATCCTGGTGGCCGTGAAGAGCACCGGCGCGGTGCTCTACGGCATCGTGCTCCTCCCGCTCGCCGCCATGAAGAAGCGGAAGCGGACCGGGCTCATCCCTCTCTCGATCGCCATCATCGTGATGGTCTACCCCTTCACGCGCTCGGCCGAGATCTTCCCGGACAAGGACCTGGTCAAGTTCGTCACGGACATCGACGCGGAGCGCGGCGAGTCCATCTGGTTCCGCTTCGACCAGGAGAGCCAAATCCTGAAGCGCACGCGCGAGAACAACTTCGCCTTCGGCTGGGGTCCCTACGCGCGCTCCCACATCTTCCTGCCCTGGGACGGCCGGGACATGACCGTCCTCGACGGCCACTGGATCATCATTCTCGGGGACCAGGGAGTCGTCGGCTTCCTCTGCGTCTTTCTCACGCTCTGCATTCCCCTCGTGCGCGCCGGTCCCACCATCAAGAAGCTCGAGGACCGGGACACGCGGACGCTCTTCTGGGCCATCGCCTGTGGGGCGGCCGTCTACATCCTGGACCTCCTGCCGAACGGCCTCTTCAACGACCTGCCCTATTTCCTGACGGGAGCCGTCGCCGGCCTGAGCCCAGGCCTGCTCGCCGAGCAGAAGCGCCGGAAGCGCTGGGAGCGGCGCCAGGAGAAGCGCGCCCGCTACGAGGCGGAGGAACGCGAGGCCGCCGAGCGCGCGGCGGCGCAGGCGGCCGAGGCGTGAACGACGGCGGTGCACTCTCGAGGTGAGGGGATGGCGGCCGGCGGCATGAAGGCCCCGCGGAGCGGTTCGGGGCCGGCGAGTTCGAGTCGCGATCGCGGACTCGGGACACCAGTTAGCAGGGCGGTGAGAAAGGCGACGGCACCGCTTCGCGGCGCCCTCACGCCGGTCGGCGCCATCCCCTCGCCTCGGAAATGCACCACATTTCGTCGGCTCGCGGACGCACCCCACGACGCGAAATCGTCCACGACCCGGAT
>JBCDGX010000150.1:0-10227 GCA_038750805.1 Myxococcota bacterium | reverse complement strand
GACGCAGACGCAGCGCGGCGAGCTCGGGCACGAGCCCTTCGAGGTCCGAAAGCGCGAGGTCCCGGGCGACGAGCGCGTCGACGCGGAAGGCCGGCAGCGCGAGGGGCTCCTCGCTCGGCGCAGCCGGAGTCGGGTCCCGGGGGGCGAGCGCCCGGAGGAGCGCGAGCTCCCCGTCCGCCTCGCGCAGCGAGACGCGGGCCCCCTCGAGGCGCGCCTCGCGGAGGTGAAGGACGCCCTCCCCGAAGGCGAGGGGCTCCGGCCGAAGCTCGAGCACGCGAAGCGCCAGCACGGGCGCGCTGCCGAGGAGCAGCGCGACGTCCTCGAGGCGCACGTGATTCGGACCGAGGGCCGAGCAGCGCCCGACGCGAAGCCGCCCCCTCAGGAGCGCGGCGGCCTGGCGCTCGACCTCGGCGCAGAGCCGGTCGCGGCTCGGCTGCGCCGCGAGGCTGATGGCCAGCGAGCCCCCCAGCGCGAGCGGCGCCCCCAGCACGAAGGCGAGGAGCGCGGCGAGGCGCCGTGCGGGCCCCGGCCGGCGGCGGGCGTCGGACACGCCGGGGACCCTACGGGAAAACCGCCCGGCGCCGGGACCGGAAGCGTTCCGCCCGCGACGCGCGATGCGTTCAGAAGTGCAGGCTGAGCTGCAGGAGCGCGCTCACCTGGACGCCGATGGAGTCGCCGTCGTCCTCGAGGCGGATGGAGGTCGGGCTGAGCACGTCCGAGCCGTCCGCGCCGGAGCGCCGCACGTTGAAGAGCGAGGCGTCCGCGCCGACGCCGATGGCCACGAGCTCGTTGATCATGAAGTCGAAGCCCAGGCCGACATCGAGCACCACGCCGCGGATGGCCTGGCGTCCTTCCCAGACGGCGCCCGCCGCGTCCTCGAAGAGCCCGCCGCTCGGGTTGAAGAGCCAGGCGAAGCCGAGGCCCGCGCGGATATAGGGCTCCACCAGCGGCGTCGGGATGCGGATGCCGAGGTCGAGCACGGCCGTGCCGAAATCGAAGCCGTCGTGCCGCGCCACCTCGGCCTGGATGCCCAGGGTGAGGAAGGAGACGAAGAACCCGAAGCCGGCGCCGACGGCGTAGCCGCTCGATTTGATCTGCTCGATGTCCGGGACGAGGTTGTCGTTCCGGATCGCCCCGAGGTTGATCCAGCTGTAGCCGGCGCTGACCTCCAGATAGAAGAGGCGGAGGCGATCGCCGTCGTCTTCCTCCTCCTCGTTCTCGTCCGCGGAGGCCTCGTCGCCGGCCTCGGCCGGGGGCACCTCCGTCGTCGTGCGGGCGGCTTCCTCCGGCGTGGGGAGGCTCGTCTCGTCCCCCGGGGCGTCGTCCTGGGCGGCCGCGGGGCGCGCGGAGAGAAGCGAAAGCGCGAGGCCGACGAGCGCGACCCGCGAAGAAAAGGTGCCCATGCGCATCACCCTACCGGGTGCGGGACTCGGGGAAAACGTTCGCGGCATGTGAGGTAAGGACGGCTCTCGGGCGCCAGGCCGAAGCCCCCGGAGGCACGCGCGGCGCCTTTGGGTTACGGTCCCGCGACGCGGGCCCCAACCCGACCGAGCACGACATGCGCGCATCGCTACTCTTTCTCGCCCTCTTCCTTTCCCTCGCCCTCGCCGCCTGCGGCGACGACAGCGGCGCCGGCACCCCGATGGACCTCGGCGCCGACGCCGAGATCGACTTCGGCGCCCCGCCCATCGCGTCTGGCGCCTCGCCCTCCGCGGAGACCACCGCGGGCCGCGGCGTCGTCCGTGGCGCCTGGTGGCTCCACCCCGTTGCCGCGGATCAGAGCCGCCTCGTCAGCGTCGAGGAGGACTCCCGCGGGCGCCGCGGCTACAACGTCTACGACGCGACCGGCGAGTCGATCCGCGTCGACCGGGAAGGCAACCTGACGCTCTTCGCCGGCAACGGCGTCGAGGGCCCCGTCGACGTCGACGTCGTCTACGAGTTCCCCTTCACCCGGCGCCCCTCGACGCTCGTCATCGGCGCCGACGCGGCGGACGGAACCCTCGACCTGCTCGAGATGGACGAGGTCACCGGCGACCTCCAGTTCCCCGAGGGCAGCATCGGTGACGTGCCCGGTCTGACCGTCGACACCGAGGCGACCCTGACCGGCGTTTGCGCGTACCGGAACGCCGAAGGCGCGATCTACGCCTTCGCGCTCGCCGGCACCGAGATCCTCATGTACGAGCTCTTCCAGAACGCGGGGGAGGACCCGAGCGGCACGCTGGTCCGCTCGTTCACCGCGTCCGCGCCGGCCGTCGGCTGCGTCGTCGACGAGACCCTGCTCCGCCTCCACGTGGCCCTCGGCCTTGCGGGCATCGAGACCTTCGACGCGGCGCCGGACGGCTCCGCCACGGGCGAGGTGCGGAACCCGCGGGACGCCTTCTTCGGCGGCGCCGCCGACGTGTCCTTTTATCGCTCGCCGAGCCAGGGCGGTCATCTCCTCGTCGCGAGCGCCGCGGACGGCGCCGTCGCGATCCTCGACGGCATCACGCTCGAGTTCACGGACGAGCGCTTCGCCGTCACCTCGAGCGGCGGCATCGATGCCGTCATGCGAACGACGGGCATCGACGTGATCAACGCGCGCATCGCCGGCGACCTCGAGGGCGCCGTGGCCGTCGTCGACGGCGTCGGCGGCGGCACGAACTTCAAGCTCGTGTCCTGGGCCGTCCTCCGCGGCACCTTCCCGCTGGACCTCGACGACCGCTTCGACCCGCGCCTCTGAGCCAGGCGTGGACGTCGACACCCTCGAGCTCTTCCTCGAGGTCGTCCGCCGCGGCAGCTTCGCGGCGGTGGCGCGGGAGAGGGGCGTCGCGGCGTCGTCGGTCTCCCGGGCCATCGCCGGCCTCGAGGACGCGCTCGGCGCGCGGCTTGTGCAGCGGAGCACGCGCGGGCTGAGCCCGACGGAGGCCGGCGCGCGCTACGCGGCGCGGGTCACGCCGCTCCTCGCCGAGCTCCGGGACGCGACGGATGCGCTTCGGGACACGCAGCAGGCGCCCCGCGGCGTGCTGCGCGTGACCGGGCCGCTCACCTTCTCGCAGCTCCACGTGATCCCGCACCTGCCGGAGCTCGCGGAGCGGCACCCCGAGCTGCGCTTCGAGATCCTCCTTGGCGACCGGCTGGTCGATCTGGTCGCCGAGCGCATCGACGTCGCCATCCGCCTCGCCAACCCCGGGGACGCGAGCCTCATCGGCACGCGCCTCGCGCCCATGGTCTACGCGCTCACGGCGAGCCCCGCGTACCTCGCGGCCCGGGGCACGCCCGCCTCGCCCGAGGCGCTCCGCGAGCACGATTGCCTCCGCTACCCCGTGACCGGGCAGGCCGCCCGCTGGCGCTTTCGGAGCGGTCCCGAGGCGGAGGTCGTCGAGGTCCCCATCGCCGGGCGCTTCGTGGTCGGCAACGGCCTCGCGCTCCGGCAGCTCGCGGTGGCGGGGCTCGGCATCACGCTGCTCCCGCGCTGGAACGTGGCCGGCGAGCTCGCGCGGGGGGAGCTCGTCGAGGTCCTGCCGGAGCTCGAGGTGACGGCCTCACGCTTCGGGCTCTCGGCCTGGGCGCTCTACCCTTCACGGGATCACCTCCCCGCGAAGGTCCGGGTCTTCGTCGACTTCCTGCGCGAGAAGCTCGCCACGCTCTGACCCGTGCGCCGCGCGCACGACCGCCGTGCGCAGCTCGACCTGGGCGAAGGGGCCCGCGCCGCCCAGAGTGGTCTCCGTGCCGGGCGAGGCCCGGCGGAAGGAGCGAACGATGAACGACGGCGCCCCCATCGCGGTGCTCGGGCTCGGAGCCATGGGCTCCCGCATGGCCCAGAACCTCCTCGCGGACGGCCTGCCGGTGCGGGTCTGGAACCGGAGCGAAGGCGCGACGAAGCCCCTCGCCGACGCCGGAGCCAGCGTCGCCCGGACGCCCCGGGAGGCCGCCGAGGGCGCGGCCATCGTGCTCGCCTGCGTCCGCGACGACGACGCCGCCCGGGCGGTCTGGCTCCACCCGGAGACCGGCGCCGCCGCTGGCCTGGCCGAGGGCACGCTGGCCATCGAGTCGAGCACGCTCACGCCCGGCGCCGTCCGCGAGCTGGCCGGAGCGCTGGCGCCCGCACGCTTCGTCGAGGCGCCCGTGGTCGGGAGCCGCCCGCAGGCCGAGCAGCGCGCCCTGGTGCACCTCGTCGGCGCATCGGAGGCGGACTTCGACGCGGCGAAGCCCCTGCTCGCGCGCCTCGGGAAGGCCGCTCAGCACGTCGGCGCGCCGGGCCAGGGCGCGGTCATGAAGCTGGTCGTGAACGCCTACTTCGCGACGCAGACCGCCGCCATGGGCGAGCTCCTCGGCTTCGCCGCGAAGGCCGGGGTGGGTGCCGAGCGGGCGGCCGAGATCCTCGGCGCGCTCCCCATCACGAGCCCGGCCCTGAAGGGCCTCGCGGGGCTCATGGTGAAGGGGGCCTACGCCCCGCTCTTCCCCGTCGAGCTCGTGGCCAAGGACCTCCGCTACGCCGAGGCCGCAGCCGTTGCGGTCGGCGCGACGCTTCCCACCGCCGGCGGGGCCCGGGCGGCCTTCGAGGCGGCCATCGACGCCGGCGACGGCGGGCTGAACATCCAGGGCGTCGCGAAGCAGTTTCTCGGCTGACGGACCCGGCGAGCGGCGCTAAGCCCGCGCCGTGTCCGCTCCCCTCCGCGGCATGAGCCTCGCCGCGGGCGCCGCTGCCCTCGCCGCGGTCTTCCTCGTCCTCTACAAGGCCGCGCAGGACTTCGCGCCCCGCGGGGACGTCGTCGCCGCGATGATCCTCGGCTCTGCCGCCTTCAACAGCGCGACGGCGCTCGCGCAGGAGCGGCGCCTCCCGCGCCTCGACGGCACCTCCTGGAAGGCGGCCCTGGCCCTGAGCGTCGGCACCATCGTCGGCAACGTCGGGGTCGCCGAGAGCCTCGGCCAATGCGAGCCCGCCGTCACCAGCGTGCTCATGCAGACGCAGGTGCTCTTCGTGGCCCTCATGGCGCGGGCCGCCCTCGGCGAGCCGATCACGCGACGCTTCGTGCTCGGCGTGGTCGTGGCCCTTGCGGGCGTGGTGCTCATGCGCGCGCCCCTCGCCGGCGAGGCCGCCCCCCGGGTCTCCCTCGGGGGCGTCTTCTGGGCCCTCGCCGCCGCCGCCGCCTTCGGCTCGATGCAGGTGATCACCCGGAAGGTGATCGATCGCATCCGGCCCGTCGCCGTCAACGCCGTCCGCCTCTGGCTGGCCGCCTTCCTCCTCCTCGCCATGCCCGGACGCCTCGGGAGCCTCGCCACCATGCCCGCGGCCGGCTGGGGCCTCGCCTTCGGCGCCGCGGCCTGCGGGCCCTTCGCGAGCCGCCTCGCGCTCATGTACGCCGTTCGCACGATCCCGGCGTCGCAATCGGTGCTCTTCGGCCTCGTCGCGCCGGTGCTCGCCTTCGGCCTCGGCTGGGCCGTCTTCGGGACGGTCCCGAGCGGGCGCGAGCTCCTCGGCGGTCTCGTGATCCTCGCGGGGGTCGCCATCCCCATCCACGAAGCCCTCGTCGCTCGTCGCGCCTAGCGAGCCGCCGGCCCCAAGCCGCCGTTCAGTCGCCGAAAACGCACACGGTGCCGTACCCTCGGCGCCGCATGCTTCCGGAGTTGAGCGACCTCGAGGTCATCTATGACGCCGGGCGCACGACCGTATACCGCGGCGCCAAGGACGAGGCCGGCGCGCCCATCGTGCTCAAGGCGCTCCGCCAGGCCTTCCCCTCCCAGGCCTCCCTCGCGGAGCTCCGCCACGAGCATCGCATCCTCGAGCGCCTCGCCGCCGCGAGCACGCCGGGCGTCGTCCGCTCGCACGGGCTTCACGACACCGGGGGGAACCTCATCCTGGCGACGAGCGACATCGGCGCCCGGAGCCTGCGCATGGCCCTCGCCGACGGGACCTGGGACCGGAGCCGGGCCCTCGACGTCGCCATCGCGCTGGCCGGCGCCCTGGCCGGGGTCCACGACGCCGGGGTCATCCACAAGGACGTGAACCCGGGCAACGTGCTCTGGAACCCGGAGACCGGCGACGTCCTCCTGGTCGACTTCGGCATCAGCGTTCGGGCCGATCGGGACCAGGCCTCCGCCGAGGTGCTCGCGGGCACCCTCGCTTACCTCTCGCCGGAGCAGACCGGGCGCATGAACCGCTTCGTGGACTGGCGGAGCGACCTCTACTCCCTCGGCGCCACGCTCTACGAGCTCTTCACGGGGGCGCCGCCCTTCCCCGGACGCTCGCCCCTCGAGACCGTGCACGCGCACATCGCCGTTCGCCCGACCCCGCCCGAAGAGCTCACGCCGAGCGTGCCCCCGCTCCTCGGCGCGGTGATCACGAAGCTGCTCCAGAAGAACGCCGAGGACCGCTACCAGAGCGCCTTCGGGCTCCAGGCGGACCTCGAGCGGATCCGCGAGGCCCTGCAGGCCGGCCTCGCGCCGGACTTTCCGCTGGGTGAGCGCGACGTGGTGCCGCGCTTTCAGGTGGCGGACCGGCTCTACGGTCGCGAGGACGAAACCGCCTGGCTCCTCGCGCAGTTCGAGCGAGCCGCCGCCGGGGAGACCGTGCTCACCTTCGTCGGCGGCTACTCCGGCGTCGGGAAGACCGCGCTCGTCCGCGAGATCCAGCGGCCCATCGTCGAGCGCCGCGGCGCCTTCCTCGCGGGAAAGTTCGACCAGTTCCACCGCGGCCTCCCCTACGCCTCGCTCACCCAGGCCTTCGACCGCTTCCTCGTGCAGCTCCTCGCGCGGGAGGAAGACGAACGTTCGGCCTGGAAGGAGCGCATCCTCGGCGCGACCGGCGCGCAGACGGGGCTCCTGAAGGAGCTCCTCCCGCACCTCGAGGCGCTCGTCGGGCCTCAGCCGGTGGTGCCCGAGCTCAGCGAGGCCGACGCCGAGCATCGCTTCGACGTCGTGCTCGGCCGCTTCGTCGGCGCCATCGCGACGGCCGACCATCCCCTCGCGCTCTTCCTCGACGATCTGCAGTGGGCAGACCTGCCTTCGCTCCGCGTGCTCGAGCGCCTCGCGACGGACGCGGAGGCACGGCATCTCCTGGTCGTCGGGGCCTATCGGGACAACGAGGTCGGCGCGGCGCACCCGCTGACCGCCCTGCGCGCGCGCCTCGACGAAGGGCCGCGGCCGCCGGGGCATCTCGCGCTCCGCCCGCTGGCGCTGCCGGCGGTCGAGCAGCTCGTCGCCGGCGCGCATCGCGTGCCCGTCGCGGCCGTGAAGGAGCTGAGCGCCCTCGCCTTCGAGAAGACCTCGGGCAACCCCTTCTTCCTGAACCAGTTCCTCGCGAACCTGCACGCGAAAGGGCACGTGCGCTTCGACCGGGAGGCCGGACGCTGGGCCTTCGAGCTCGGGGCGATCCGCGCGGCGGACTACACGAGCAACGTCGTCGAGTTCATGGCCGGGAAGGTGGCCGAGCTCGAGGAGGCGACGCTCGAGGTGCTGCAGACCGGCGCCGTCATCGGGAACACCTTCGACACGGCGCTCCTCGGCGAGGTGATCGCGCGGGAGCCTGCGGCGCTGAGCGCGCCGCTGGACGAGGCCGCGGCGGCGGGGCTCGTCTTCCTCGAGCGAGGGGACGTGCTCCGCGTGCGCTTCGTGCACGACCGTGTCCAGCAGGCCGCCTACGAGCGCATGGACGACGCGCGCCGGGCGGAGGTGCACCTGGCCCTCGGCGAACACCTCGCGGAGCGCGTCGGCGCCGCTGGGGAAGGGACCGAGGCGACGGAGCTCCTCTTCGACGCGGTCACGCATCTCGCCGCCGCGGGAGCGCTGCCCGCGGAGACCCGGGCGGCCCTGGGTCCCCTCGCGCTCCGCGCCGCCCGCCTCGCCCGCGCGTCCTCCGCCTACGGTCCGGCCCGCGCCTTCGCCGACGTGGTCCTCGGCGCGGCGCCGCCCGCCGAGCTCGCGCTCGCGGCGCACCAGGAGCGCCTCCAGTCGGCGTTCCTGACGGGCGACTACCCGGCCATGGAGACGAGCATCGACGCGGTGCTCGCGAGCGGGGCGAGCGCCCTCGAGAAGGTCGCGGCGCTCGAGGTGCGCGGGCAGGCCTACCACGCGAAGAACGACCTCCTCCGCGCCATCGAGGTCAACCTCGAGGGCCTCCGGCTCCTCGGCGTCGAGCTCCCGGCGCAGCCGCCGAAGCCCGCCGTGATCGGCGAGCTGCTGAAGACCAAGCTCGCGCTTCGGCGTCACCTCAAGGCCCGGAAGCCCGCGGCCCTGACCGAGCTCCCGACGACGCGGGACCCGCGCATCCAGGCGGCCACGCGGCTCCTGATGAACCTGGTGGGCGCGGCCTACTACGCCTCGCCGAACCTCATCCCGCTCCTCGCCTTCAACACCGTCCGCCTCTCGCTCCAGCACGGCGTCTGCGACGCCTCGGCGAACGGCCTCGCGGTCTACGGGCTCGTGCTCTGCACGCTCGGCGACATCGAGGGGGGCTACGCCTTCGGCCAGGTGGCGGAATCCGTCGCGCGGCGCTTCCCCGGCGAGCGTCATTCGGCCCGCGCCATCCACATGTACAACACGCACATCCGCTTCTGGGTCGAGGACTGGCGCACCTGTGCCGGCTCGCTGGAGGAGAGCGGCGAGGCGGCGTACGCGGGGGGCGATTTCGAGTTCGCGGCGTTCTCGACCTTCATGCGCGCGGCGCTCCTGATCGCCCGCGGGGACAACCTCGAGGAGCTCGTGCCGACGCTCGCCCGGGCCGCGGACGCGCTCCGGGAGATGCAGCAGGAGACCAGCGGCTACACGCTCGGCATGGTCAGCCAGGTGGCGCTCACGCTTCTCGGCGGCGCCGAGGGGGACCCCGTGGACCTCGTCGGCGAGGCCTACGACGCGCGCGTCGCGGTACCCGCGCACCACGCGGCGAAGGACGACACGAACCTCTTCTGCCTCCAGGTGCAGCGCACGAAGCTCGCGATCTACCTCGGCCGGCCCGACGCGGCCCTCGAGGCCGCGGAGGCGGCGGCGCCCCTCGAGGAGGCCGCGGCCTCGACCTATTTCATCACCGAGCTCGTCTTCTACGAGGCGATGGCCCGCGCGCTCCTCGCGCGCCCCGGCCGGCGCGACCGGAAGCTCGCGAAGCTCGCCAAGCGCCTCGAGAAGATGGCGAAGCTGAACCCGACCATGGCCGGGCCCATGCACGCGATGGTCAGCGCGGAGCGCGATCGGCTGGCGGGCCATCGCGGCGAGGCCCTCCTCGGCTATGAGGCCGCGGCGCGACAGGCCTCCCGTCAGGGCTTGCCGCAGCTCGAGGGCCTCGCCCTCGAGCGGGCCGGGCGTCTCTCGCTCCTCGAGGGGAACCAGCGGAGCGCCGAGACGCAGCTCCGCGGCGCGCGCTTCGCCTACGAGCGCTGGGGGGCGAGCGTGGTCGTCGCGCGGCTCCAGGACGCGCACCCCTTCCTGACGCCCACGCGGGGCGCGAGCGATGGCTCCACGACGATCTCGAGCGTCGATCCGACCCGTGCGGACGAGGGCCTCGACCTCGAGGCCGCGATGCAGGCCAGCCGCGCCCTCTCGTCGCAGATCGCCCTCGACGCGCTCATCGACGACATCCTGCGCATCGTGCTGCAGGCCGCCGGCGCCGAGCGCGGCGTGCTCCTCCTCGCCGAGGGCGACGCGCTCGTGCCCAAGGCGACGCTGGGCGGCGGGGAGAGCTACGGCGAGGGCCTCGCGCGCCTCGTGCGCACGACCGGCGAAGCCATCGTGCTCGACGACGCGGCGGAGCACCCGGACTTCGCGAGCGATCCGCACGTGGCGGCCACGCGTCCGCTGAGCCTGCTCGTCGCGCCGCTGGCCCACGCGGGCCGGCTCCGCGGCGTGGTGTACCTCGAGAACAACCTCACCCGGGGAGCCTTCACCGCGGACCGGCTCCAGCTGCTCCAGCTCCTCGGCGCCCAGGCGGCGGTCTCCCTCGAGAACGCCCAGCTCGTCGACGACCTCGAGGCGAAGGTGCGCGAGCGAACGGCGCAGCTCGAGCTCCGGAACGAGTTCATCCGGAAGACCTTCGGGCGCTACGTCTCGGACGACATCGTCAGCACGCTCCTCGACGCGCCGGCGGGCACGGAGCTCGGCGGCGAGCGCCGCACGGTGACGGTGATGCTCGCCGACCTCCGGGGCTTCTCGACGGCCGTGCGCTCCCTGCCGCCCGAGCGCGTGCTCGCGGTCATCAATAACTTCCTCGAGGTCCAGACCGAGGTGGTGATGCGCTACGGCGGCACCATCGACGAGGTG
>JBCDGX010000149.1:0-10323 GCA_038750805.1 Myxococcota bacterium | reverse complement strand
CCGCGCCCGCCGAGGCGCCTGCACCGGCCGAAGCCGCGCCCGCCACGCTGCGGGTGCCCGGGCCCGTGGCGCGCATCGCCCGCGCGGAGGGCGCCGGCGTGCCTCCGCCCTCCCTGCGCCCCGGGCGGGCCCTCGAGCGCGGCGCGATGGTGGCGACGGGCCCGGCGAGCGTCGTCCTCGATTTCACTCGCGGCGGTCGGGTGACCCTCGGGCCGGAGAGCGTGGCCCGCGTCGACGGCCCCGAGCCCATGCGTCTCGTCCTGGCACGGGGGAGCGCGCACGCGCAGCTGCCGCCCCAGGGCAACTCGGCGCGTCCTCCCCTTCGCGTCGGCACCGCGGCCGGCACGCTCGTGATCGAGGGCGCCGGGGAGGCCTACGTGCTCGCGCTCCCGGACGGGCGCGGCTGGGTGGCCCAGCTCGCCGGGCTGGGCCTCGCGCGGACCGGAGCCGCGGGCGACGATGAGCGGCCGGCGACCGTGCGCCTCCCGGCGGGCCGGGCCCTCACTTTTGGGGCCGACGCGCCCGTCGCCGGGCCCGCCAACCTCGGGGCGGCGCAGCAGGCTGGAGCGGCGCTGCTGGAAGAGGGGCCGAACCCTCCGGTCGCCGCGCGCGTCGCCGCGAGCCGCGCCGCGGACCGGCGCCTCGACGATCTCCTCGAGAACCTCGAGCGCATGGAGACGGAGGGCGCCCGGCTGGCGCGCATGCAGCAGGCGCTCCTCGATGAGGGCCGCGCGGAGCAGGCCCGGAGCCTCCGCCCCGTGCTCGTGCGCCACAGCCAGACCTTCGGGCGGCTGCGGGAGCGCCTCCGCGTCGCGTCCGAGCGTGCCCTCGCGGCCCACGTGCTCGCCGCGCGGAGCCAGGACGCGGAGCGCACCCGGCGGGTGGCCGTCGCGCTCGGCCGCGAGGACGGCGGGCTCTCCGCGTACGAGGCGCCCTCGGCGGCCCCGCAAGAGGCGCCCTCGGCGGCCCCGCAAGAGGCGCCTTCGCACGAGGCGCCCTCAGAACATGGCGCGCGCCTCGAGGTGGAAGTCGAGGAGCGTGGCGCCGGCCATGCGGAAGCGCTGCCCCGGTAGGTCGATGACCGGCCGGTGGTGCGGGTTGCGCACGCCCCCGCTGCACGCGCGGGGGTCGTCCGCCGGAAGCGAGCGGTCGAGATTGCACGCGCGCGTGAAGGTCAGCAGGTAGGGCGTCTGATAGGCCAGCGTGCTCGCGAAGCGGAAGCTGACGTAGCGCGCGACGCGGAGCTCGAGGCCCAGGGTCGCGCCGATGCGCGCCCGCTGCTGCACGTCCGTCAGTCCCGTGAAGGGCACGGCCCGAAGGCCCGCGTCGGCGCAGCTCTGCCCCGTCGGGGGCGCTCCCTCGCAGTTGGGCGTCGTGAGCGTCGGATGCGTGCTCGCGCCGAGCGCATCGTAGAGCGGCGAGTAGTCGCGCCCCGCCGAGTGGAAGGCGAGGTGTCCCCGCACGTCGAGGCTGAGACGCTGCGAGGTCTCGCGGTTCTCCCAGGGCAGGAAGGCCGTGCCCAGCGTGAGCGTGCCCTGCGTCGGGGGGCGCGTGCGCCGGTAGCCGGCGAGGTCGCCGCCGGGCCGGAAGGCGCCGTCTGCGCGCCCGGCCCAGGCGAAGCGAACCCCGAGCCCCGTATAGACCTCCGCGTGCCGATAGCGTCGGCTCAGGCGCGTCTCGCCGAACACGGCATGGGTGCCCTCGCTGAGCCCCGGGGAGCATCCCTCCTGGCCCGCGGCGCAGGGAGCGAGGAGCTCGCCGATGCCCACGTCGAGCCCGCCGAGGAAGGTCCACGTGGGCCCCTCGCGCCGGCGCGCCTGCTGAAGCGGGCTGAAGGCCAGGCCCAGCACGAGGCTGTCGACGCCGGAGCGCGTCGGCGACTCGAAGGGGAGGCCGAAGAGCGGTGTGGCGTCGGTCTCCGCGGGCTCGAGGAGGCGGGAGGAGCCGCCGCGGCGCTCGTCGATGCGCCGGTCGTCGCGCAGCACGAGAGGGAGCCGCGCGAAGAACGCCGTGTCGCGCCAGAGCCCGACGTCGAGGCCGAGCTCGAGCTCGTTCCGGAGCTGGAGGAAGCGACCGACGGTGGCGAAGCGCGGGCCCGAGCCGCCGAGCTCGCGCTGCACGAGGCCGGTTCGCCGGTGCCGCCGAAAGGCGACGCGCGCATGGAGGTCGAAGCGGTCCCCGGGCTCCCCGGCGTCGACCACGTCGGTGTAGCTGATCGGGTCGCGGAGGAGCTCGAGGGGCGCGTCCGCCCGTGCCGTCGGCGCGGCCAGAAGGACGGCGAGCACGAGCGCGTGGCGTGCGCAGCTCATGGATCGCCGGCGTCCGGCGTCCCCGCGTCCGGCGTCCCCGCGTCCACGCTGCCCCCGTCGAGCGTCGTTCCGGCGGGCGAGTCGTCGACCTCCGGCGGCGCGAAGGTGATCACCTCCGAGAAGGCGGCGAGACCGATGGTCGGCGCACCCGTGTCGTCCTCGCTCACCCGGAGGCCGCCGGTGCTGAGCGCGCTCGAGGCCCCGACGGAGGTCGTCCGATGGAAGGCCCGCGCGCGGAGCAGATTGGCCGTGGCGAGGGGCGCGGCGGGGAGGCGGCCCTCGGCGTTCGCGCGCGCCTCGACCACCGTGACGGCCAAGCCGGCGGCGAGACTCGCGTTGGTGATGCCGCCCGTCAGCACGCTCCGGCCATCGGGCAGGCGCGTCGCCGCGCCGAAGCTCTGGCGCGACGCGATGGGCGTCTCGTTGCGCACCGTCGCGCCGCTCCCTGCCTCGACGACGACGCTCCGCTCGGGGCCGCCGACGTGGTTGCAGAGGGGCCGGCCATCGCCGGGGGTCGAGGCCTCCGGGACGCCGGCGAAGTCGTCCACGGGGCAGCGCGGCCCGTACCAGCCGTGGACGAGCACGTGACGCTGGTCGAGGTCCGTGACCAGCGTGGGCCGGAGCAGGGCGAGCTCCGGGCCCGCCTCCCCCGGGAAGTCCGATGCCTCGCTCGCCGGGCGGCTCCGGAGGTCGCCCGGCCTCCAGCGCTCGGCGAGGCCCGTCGCCGAGGCCACGTTCGAGACGCCCCCGAAGATCCACACCTCGGGCCCGGCGTCGCCGATCAGCGTGACCGCGCTCGGCGCGGCGCGCGCCTCGGTGAGGGCGAGCTCCGGACCCACCCCGTAACCGCCCGGGCGGCTGGCGTCGAAGAGCTCGGCCGTGCGCGCGGCGTCTCCGGCGCCCCCGGCCAGGAGCACGCGACCGTCGGGGAGCGCCGCCGCGGCGTGGAGGAAGCGCGCGCGATTGAGGCGACCGGGGCCCGAACCGTCCGCGGCGCCGACGAAGCGTCCGCGACCCGGGTCTCCGTCCCGCTCCACGTCGGTGACCTCCGCCCCGAGCTCGGGCTCGAAGAGCTCGAAGCCCGTCGACGCGCTCGGCGCCCCGTCGCCGTCCTCCGGCACGACCTGGATGACGAAGCCGTTGCGGCCGCCGTCGGAGGCGCGCTGCGGCGCGAGCACCAGGAGCGCCGCCGTCGCACCCCCCGCCACGAGCACGCGCCCGTCCGGGAGGGCCGTGGCCGTGTGCCCCGCGCGTGCCGTGGCGAGGCCCCCGCCGCGCACCTCGAACCAGCGCGCCCCGGCGGGCTCGAAGAGCCAGGCGTCGCTCCGCGCCACCGCGGCGAAGCAGCGCGCGTCGGCGTCCGCCCCCTCCGGGCAGGGGCGCGCCTCGGGCGCGGCGAAGCCGCCGCTGATCAGCACCCTCCCGTCCGAGAGACGCGTGGCGGCGTGGAGGAAGCGCTCGCCCGGACCCACCGTCGGCACCGGCTGCGCGCGACCGACCTCGTAGAGAGCCACGCGCACGTTCCGGCGCTCCCCCGCCTGGAGGAAGAGCGGACCCGAGCTCCCCACGGCCGTGACCGCCTCGGCGCTCAGCCGGTCGAAGGCTCGAAGCTGCACCTCGATGTCCTGCCCCGTCGGGAGCTCGGGGACGACGAGCTCCCGGCGCCCATTCCCGTCGGCGTCCTCGAGGGAGGCGACGGTCACGAGCGGGCCGCGCCGAAGCGCTCGCCCCTCGCCGTCGAGGACGAGCGCGCGGAAGGCCACGACCTCGTCGGGGATCGAGCCACTCAGGAAGCTCGCCTGGATCGCGACGCCTTCCGGCGACGACGAACAGCCCGGGAACGCCGCGGCCAGCGGGGCGATGAGGGCGGCGAGGAAGCCGAAGCGCATCGCGCGCGAGGCTACCCGATGTCGGGCCGAGAGGCCGTCTCCGTCGCCACGGCGCGGGTCATCGCTCCTCCGCCCGGAGGGCCTCGACCCGCGCGTAGGCCGCGCTCCCGCTCTCGCCGTGGCGCGCCGCGAGGGCCTTGGCCACGGCCTTCGGCCGCTCCCCCGCGGCGAGGCGTTCGCGCACGAACGCGGCGATGGCCGCGTCGTCCAGGGGCTCCGGCGTGCCGGCCTCGTCGTCGGCCTCGATGACCACGGTGATCTCGCCGCGGAGCCCGCCCGTGGCGGCCTCGGCGAGGCTGGCGGCGGTGCCGACGCGGAACTCCTCGTGGAGCTTCGTGAGCTCGCGGCAGAGCGCGAGGCGTCGCTCACCGAGGCGCGGCGCGAGGTCCCGGAGCAGCGCTTCGGTGCGGCCCGGCGCCTCGTAGAGCACCTGGGCCGCCGGGTCCTTCGCGACGGCGTCGAGGAAGCGGCCCCGCTTTCCCCCCGCCCGCGGCGGGAAGCCGAGGAAGCGGAAGCGCTCGGCCCGGAGCCCCGCGCCGGCGAGGGCCGTGAGCACGGCGCTCGCGCCCGGGGCCACGCTGACCGGGACGCCAGCCTCCCGTGCCGCGGCGACGAGGCGGATGCCCGGGTCGGACACGACGGGCGTGCCCGCGTCGCTCACGAGCGCGAAGGTCGACCCGCGGAGGAGCCGTTCGATCAGCGCCGCGACGCGGCTCTCGTCGCTGTGCGCGTGGAAGGGCTCGAGGGGCGTCCCGATCTCGAAATGCGTGAGCAGCTTTCGCGTACGCCGCGTGTCCTCGGCGAGCACCACGTCGGCCTCCCGGAGGAGGCGGAGCGCGCGAAGGGTGACGTCCTCGAGGTTCCCGATGGGAGTGGCGACGACCCAGAGCACGGCGCCGTCAGCCGGCCTCGTACACGTCGACGACGTCGCCGACCTCGGACTCGAGGAACTTCCGCATCTTGCCGAGCAGGCGCTTCTCGATCTGCCGGACGCGCTCGCGGCTCACGCCGAAGCCATCGCCGAGCTGCTGGAGGGTCTTCGGCGCTTCGGCCATCAGCCGCTCGTCGAAGATCACCTTCTCCTTGCCCTCGAGCGTCGCGCCGTACTCGCGGATCTTTTCCTTGAGCGCGTCGCCGACCTCCTCGGCCGCCAGGACGTCGCTGATGTCCGGTTCGCCGGCGTCGAGCAGGTCCACGCGCGCGACGCGACCGTCCTCCCCGCCGACGGGCGCGTCCAGGCTCGCGTCGCCGGCCGAGAGACGCCGGTCCATGGACACGACGTCCTTCACGGGCACGCTGAGCCGCTCGGCGATCTTCTCCGGCGAGGGCTCGATGCCCATGGCGCTGAGCCGGGCCTTCTCCTTCTGGAGGTTGAAGAAGAGCTTCCGCTGCGCCTGCGTCGTCCCGAGCTTCACCAGGCGGTGGTTGTTCAGGATGAAGCGCAGGATGTACGCGCGGATCCACCAGGCCGCGTAGCTCGAGAGCTTCACGCCCTTGTAGGGGTCGTACTTCTTCACGGCCTGCATCAGGCCGATGTTCCCCTCCTGCACGAGGTCGAGGAGGTTCTTGTAGGCCTGCTTGTAGTCGTAGGCGATCTTCACCACGAGGCGCAGGTTCGAGGTCACCAGGCGCCGCGCGGCGTCGAGGTCGCCGGTCTCGACGTAGCGCTCGGCGAGCTCCTGCTCCTCCTCGCGCGTGAGCAGCGGGTAGCGCGAGACGTCCTTCATGTAGGCCGCGAGCGGGTCCCGGCGCGCGAGGGAGTCTCCCGTGCGCGCGAGGCTCCCGCCCTTCTTCTTCGGGCGGGGCAGGACCTCGTCGGGCACGTCCACGACTTCGGACGCCGCCTCGGCGTCCGCTTCGGCGGCGAGCGTCTCGTCGTCCTCTTCGGCCGCCTCCGGCTCGAGGAGCTCCGCCTCCTCGATCTCCTGTGCGCGTGTCCGCTTGGTCGCCATATGTCTTCCAGAGTCGCCCGAGGCCGGTCCCTCGCTACGGAATCAGCCGAGCGCGGCCTCGTACTCGGCCTCCTTGAAGCCGACGAGCACCACGTCGCCACCATCGACGAGGGGACGCTTGATCAGCTTCCCGTCGGCGGCGAGGGCGTCGAGGGCCTCGGCCTTGGTCATCGTCTTCAGCTTCTCGCTGAACCCGCCTTGGCGGTAGCTCATGCCCGACGTGTTGAAGAAACGCTTCAGGGGCAGCCCGGAGGTCTTCATCAGGCGGTTCAGCGCGCGCTTGCTGGGGGGCTCGTCCACGATGGGGACGAGCGTGTACTCGACGCCCTTCGCGTCGAGCCAGGCGAGGGCCTTTTTGCAGGTCCCGCACTTCGCGTAGGACCAGATCTTCAGCTTCCCGGTGAGCACGGGCCTGAGCCTAGACCATCTGGAGATGATCGCGGGGCCGGGAGCGTGCGATCAGGGGTCGAGCGCCTCGCCGAGCTCCTTGAGCTTCTGCCGGGCGCGGGCGAGGTTGCCGAGGTCCCGCCGGATCGCGAGATAAAGGAAGAGATGCGGGTGCTTATGGAGCGGCCGGATCAGGTGGTACTGCGCGTCGAGGGTGATCAGGATGTCGTCGACCCCGCCCTCGATGCCGAGCTGCCGCATGAGGTTCCGCTTCGCACGGAGCACGGCGACGTTGCCCCGCGCGGCCGCGTCGATATCGAAGGCCGCGCCGCCCCCGGCCGTGCCGAGCACGCGGTTCGACGTGTAATCGACCAGCGCCGTGGCGAGGGCGCCATCGAGCTTCATCGCGCGCGCGAGCGTCTCCTTCCCGGTCGCCATGCCCCTCCGAACGACGTGCAAGGGCCAACTTGGAGCCCCGGCCCCCTCCTACGCCAGGCTAGCTAACTAGCGGTCCTGGTCCGTATCGCGGACGTCGCCGCCGCCTCGCGCCGGCTGCGCGCGCTCCCTACCTCCCGGAGCAGGTGCGCGGGCGGCGCCCCGGGCCCGGATGCGTCCCCCGAAGGTCCCGCTGACGCGGTACTGGATCGCCCCGTCGGAGGCGATGGCGCTCCGCATGCGCGGGTTCCCGTCCATCAGGAGGAAGAGCGCGCGCGTCCGGTCGCTCTTCTCTCGGTAGCTCTCCTTCACGTCGGCGCGGAGCAGGAGATCGATGCGCGAGGCGCGCAGCGGCCGGAGCAGGTTGATCTGCCCCTCGCCCTGGAGCTCGAGGTCCGGGCCCTGGCTCTGAAGGCGCTCGAACTGCATCACGCCGTTTTCCACGTTCGCCCGGATGGCCAGCGTGCCCGCGTCGATCTGCTCGATGGTGACGCCGTCGCCGGGCAGCGCGTCGACGCGGAGCTTCGCGTTGCCGTCCCCGACCTTCATCTCCTCGATGTCGAGGCTCCAGCGCCCGTTCGTCCCGGCCGCCTCCGCGCCGAGCGTCAGATCGACGTCCGCCGCCAGCCGCCCCGCGAGCGGGAGCCCGATGTAGCCGCGCAGGAGCCCGATGCGCCGGAGGTTCATGCGCGAGGCCTGGAGCACGACGTGCTGGCTCTCGCCATCGGTCTCCAGCTCGCCCTCGAAGGTGCCGCCGGCGAGCTCGCCCTCGAAGCTCACAGCCTGGTCGCCGGTGAGGAGCGCCAGCAGGCCGACGCGCGCGTGCACGCGCTCGAAGGTCGTCGAGATGGCCGGCTCGCCCGGCTCCTCGGGGGCCTTCGTGAGCGTCACGCCGGTCAGCGTCACCCCCGTCACCCAGCTCGGGCTGAGGTCGACGATCTCGAGGGAGAAGCCGCTCGGCCGGCGAGCCCCGCCGGGGCCGAGGGGGCTTTCGACCTCCTGGATGAGCACCTCCTTCACCCGGTCGTAGGGGAAGGTCAGGTACGCGAAGACCAGGAAGCAGAAGATGAAGAAGAGCGGGTAGCCCACGAAGCGGCGGAGGTTCTTTCGCACGATGGCACCTCAGCGGGGACGGGGGGGGCCGGCGCGGCCGCCGCGCATGGAGGTCATGCCCGAGCTCATGCCGCTCTCGCCCTCGCTCTCGGCGGCGTCGTAGGCGATGACGCCGAGCTGGACGTTGTAGGTCGCGCCCTGGCGGAAGTGCTCGATCTGGAGCCGCTCGATGGCGACGGGATAGCGGCTGTTCTCGATGTCCGCGAGCATGAGCATCACGCGGCGAAGCTCCACCTGGGGGAGCGTCGCTCGGACGTTCCGGCGGGTGAACTCGCCGATGACCTGCTCGGGCTGGTCCGTGACCTCGCGAAGGCGGAGGTCCTGACCCTGTGCGCGCGCCTCGATGAAGCTCCCGAGGGGCGGCGCCGGCGTGGCGTAGCGCTGCTGCGACGCGCGCTCGACGGCGCGGCGCGCGGCGAGCTCGCTCTGGCCGCGCTGGATCGCGCGGAGCGTGGCGACGATCTCCCGGTTCTCGTCCTCGATGTCGCCGATGGCCTGCGACATCAGGAACATCGGAAGCACGACGACGATCACGAGGAAGACGGCGCCCAGGAGGCCGACCAGCTTGCGCTCGCGCTCGTTCAGGTTCTCGAAGCTGCTGCGCAGCCCGGCAAGGGGATCAGCGGCCACGGCCCCTCCTGCGTCCCTCGTCCTCGCCTTCGGCGGGGGCGTCGCCCGGGCACCCGATGGTGACCTCGAGGCGGTAGCTCAACTTGTCGTCGCCGGCGTTCGAGGTCGGGCCCTTGTCCACGTCCTGGAAGCACTCGTGGGCCTCCAGGGCGGCGACGATGGTGTCCCGCTCGGCGATGCTCGGGACGACGCCCTGGATCTCGAAGCGCCCCTCCCGGGCCACGTCGTCGATCTCGACGATGAGCCGCCGCGTGTCGTGCACGACCTCCGGCGGCACGGCCGCGCTGATCGCCTCGAGGGCGTCGTAGGCCGTGAAGCGCGGGAGCGGGTCGGACGCCGACGAGCCGCCCTCGAGGAGCTCCTTGGCGCGCGTCGGGCTCGTGGTCCGCGTGTCGAAGACCGCTTCGGTCACCTCGCCGAGCTGAGCACGGAGCTCCTCCTGCTCGGCGCTGAGCGTGGCCCAGCGCGCGTAGGTGGCGAAGGCGAAGCTCAGCAGCACCGCCGCCGCGGCGATGGCGATGAGCCGGGCGTTGTCCCGCACCCAGCCGAGGCTCTGCGTCGAGGCGAACTCGCCCTGGCGGAGGTCCAGGCGCTTGCCCTTGCCGGCCTTGCGCCCGGCGAGCGCAAGCGCCCGGGCCCAGGGGAGCGCGGCCAGCTGGTCCGCCGAGGGGGCCGCGGGGGTCTCGGCTTCGCCCTCGCCACCGTCCGGCTGGAGATCGGGCTCGGCGAGCTCGAGCCGCGGCGCGCGCGGCTCCGGTACTTTCCGAACGACTTGGCGTGGCAGAGCGTCGCTTCGACGTCATCGACCGACTCCGAACCGTTCGTGGCGCTGGCGGACCGAGACGCGTCGCAGTCGTTCGCGGAGCGCGTCAAGGCGCTGGCGGACCTCGGGGCGGCGGCGGTGGTGATCGCGAACTCGAGGGCCGGCCCGGAGCTCTTCGCGATGGGCGGGTCCGAAGACGAGTCCAAAGTTCCGGCCGTTTTAGTCTCCAAGGAAACTGGACAACTGCTCAAAAAGCGCGCCGCCAAGGCGCCGCTCTTCGTCGAGCTCTCGGCGCACCCCGCGGTGCGCGGGGTCCGGCCGCTGGCGGACCAGATTCTCCCGGGCCACAGAGAACTCCACTCGTTCCGGTACGGCCCGCACCTCCGGTACGTCACCCGCACGCTCCCGGTCACCTTCAAACTCGCCGCCCGCACCTTCGTCCCGCAGCAGCGCAAAATCTACCCCCCCGTCCTCAAACTGCCCTCCTGCCGCCTCTGCGCGTCTTCTTCGTCTTCTGCTTCGTCGGAAGGAGAGAGCCCGCGCCTCGTCTTGGAGGCCGTGCCCTCCTTGGACTCCTCGTCCTCGCTCGCTTCTCTCTCGACCTCCGGAGGCTCCGCCACGCCCTCCTCCATGTCCTCGTCGTCGTCGTCGACCTCACCTTCGACGACGAGGGCCGCCAAGTTCAAGAAAAAGAAGAAGGTCTACCAGCAGAAAACCAAAAACACCAAAAAGAAAAAGCCGCCCGCCTCTGCTGCTGCTGCTGCTGCTGCGAGGAGACCACCACCGCACTAGGTAGGCCCCGCGTCCGTCCGTCCGTCCGTCGGCGACGCCGACCCTTGTTTTTT
>JBCDGX010000148.1:0-10328 GCA_038750805.1 Myxococcota bacterium | reverse complement strand
GCGCGTCGCGGGGGCGCCCGTCCCTGCGCGCGTGGGCTACGTGGTCGTGCTGCGTCCCATGCCCGTGGCGGCGGAGGAGGGCGCTCCGCCGGAGGACGGGCGTCCCGAAGACGCGCCGGCCGATGTCCCCGGTGAAGGCGCTCCGGCGGCCGCCGAAGCAACTGCCGACGACGCCGCGGCCGAGGATGTCGACGACGGCGAAGACGAGCCGGCGCTCCGCGCCACCGGCCGCGCCGAGGCCCCCGTCGCCGAGCGCCCTCCCGCCGCCGTCAGCGACATCGAATTCGAGATCGGCGAGCTTCGGCGCGTCCCGCGCACCAGTGCCCAGGGCATGCTCAACCTCGTGCCTGGCGTGCTGCTCACCCAGCACGCCACCGAAGGGCACGCGCTCGGCATGTTTCTCCGCGGCTTCGACGCGGGGGAGGGCGAGGACCTCGAGGTGCTCGTCGACGGCATGCCCATCAACGAGGTCTCGAACGCGCACGGCCACGGCTATGTCGACACGCTCATGGCCATCCCCCAGGTGGTCGACCGGCTGCACGTGGTGCAAGGGCCCTTCGACCCCGCGCAGGGCGACTTCGCGACCGCGGGGACCGCCGAATATGTGCTCGGGCTCGACGAGCCTGGCTTGCATCTCAGCCTCGGCTACGGCCGCTTCGGCGAGGTGCGACTTTCGGGCGCGTGGCGGCCGGCGAGCGCGTCCGAGGGCACGTTTGCCGCCATCGCCTACAATCAGGGCGACGGCTTCGGCCCGAACCGCGCCTTCCGCAACGGCTCCGCGCTTGGGCGCTACGCCGGCGGCTCCGAGACGCTTCGGTACAGCCTGCTCGCGTTCGCGGCCTCCGGGAGCTGGAGCTCGGCCGGCGTGCTCCGCCTCGACGACGTCGAGCGCGACCGCGTGGAGGAGTGCCCACCGGGCCGGGACAGCCAGTTCTTTTGTTTTTACGACCCGAACCAGGGCGGCAGCACGTCCCAGCTCGGCTTCGTGGGGCGCCTCGAGCACCGGAACCCGAACGAGCGCTTCGAGCTCACGACCTTCGCGCGGGCCCGCTCGCTTCGCATCACCGAGAACTTCACTGGCTTTTCCGAGGATCCGCGCAACGACGGCCTCGAGCAGCGCGGCGACAACCTCGACCAGCGCTACGATGCGACCACCGTCGGCGCCCGCGGTCGCTACCGCGTGAGCCGCGCCTGGCTCGGGTTCCCGCAGCGCTTCGAGGCCGGCGTGCACCTCCGCTACGACGACGCGGACACGCGTGCTGACCGGCGCCGCGAAGATACGATTCCGTACACCACCGAGTTCGACCGACGGGTGCGGGAGGCCGTCGCGGCGGCCTATGTCCGGGGCGATCTGCGCTTCACAGAGTGGCTCTCCTTGCTCGGCGGTGTTCGTCTCGACTACTTCGGGTTCAACGTCGAAGACCGGAACTTCCCGACCACGGACTCCGATGGCGCACGCCTGTCCCGTCAGAGCAGCTCGGCTTCGGGGACTGCCGTGTCACCCCGGGCCACCCTCCGGGCGCGCATCGCCGAGGACCTGCACGTCGTTGTCGCGGCAGGCCTCGGCGCCCGATCGAGCGACGCCGCGGGCCTCTCGGACGACGAGCTCGCCCCCTTCGCGCGCGTGACGGCGCTCGAGGCCGGCGCCGTTTACCGGCGGGTGCCGGACGAGGAGGAGAGCCCCTGGTTCGGCGAAGTCCGAGCCTCCGCCTTCACCACGCGGGTCTCGCAGGACCTGGTGTTTAACGCGGCAGACGGGCGAAACTCTGTGCTCGGCCCGTCGGCGCGCAGCGGGGTGCTGATGCAGGGCCGGCTTCGCTACGGCACGTACGTCGACGTGCTCGGGAGCCTCACCTACACGCGAAGTCACCTCCAGCCGGACGGGGCGAACA
Source organism: Myxococcota bacterium (assembly GCA_038750805.1). Lineage (GTDB taxonomy): Bacteria > Myxococcota_A > Polyangia > Polyangiales > Houyiibacteriaceae > CALCTH01. The sequence continues at coordinate 8,436 of JBCDGX010000148.1, read as the reverse complement.
CCTTCGCGCTCTTCGACGGGCCGCGGCTCCCCTTTATCCCGGGATGGCTCGGCCGCCTCGACGCCACCGGCAGCCTGCCCGTGGTTGTGCGGGCGCAGACGATCACCCTGAGCGCCGCCCTCGGCGTGCAGTACGTGGGCGAGCGCCCGCTGCCCCTTGGCCAGGTCGCCGAGCCCTTTTCACTCGTCGACGTGGCGCTCGGCGCACGCTGGCGCTTCATCGAGGTGGGCGTGGCGCTTCGAAACCTCTTCGACGCCCGCTATCGGAGCGACGAGCTGAACTACCCCTCCAACTTTCGGGACCCGGAGCTTCCGCCTTCGATGCGTCCGTCGCGCCATTTCTCGGCCGGCGCGCCCCGTACTTATCTTCTGACGCTGACGCTGCATCTCGACCCGCGCGAGGGCCGGACGGGATCCGCAGCGGGCGAATGATGCGCGGAACAAGCGGACGCTCCTGTAACTGAGTTGCATGTGGTCGCGTATGACTGCAGGTTCCCACTGCGATGCCTATGCGCTCTCCCCTGGCTGTCCTTCGCGCCGCGCTGTTCGGCGGTGCTCTCGCGAGCTGCGGCCTGCCCGGTACGGGCGGCGAGGTGGTCGCGGTGGAGTGGAGCTTTCGGGCCGAAGTCCCGGACGGCCCCGTCGTCGAGGAAACGCTCCTGGGGAACCCCTGGGAAGTGGAGATTCTCGAGGCGTGGCTGATTCTCGGGCCAGCCTACGGGTTTTCGCCGACGCGCACCAATCGCCCGGGACTCGCGTCCTTCTTCGGCCCCTCCCGCGCGTTCGCTCATGCCGGCGACGACAACAGCTCTGGCGTGCGCGTGGTGTGTGAGCTTCTCGACCAGGTTGCCGTCGACCTGCTGGACCCGGCGCCACGTTCCATGCAGGTGGCCTTGGGGGAAGCCGATGCCTTCGAGAACCTGGCCGAGGCGGGGCCCGTCGAGAGCATGAACATCGTGCTCGATCGGGCCCGCCGCGAGCTTGCGGCGACCGACGGCCCCACCGGCGGGGGTACCGCGCTCCTTCGCGCGGTGGCGCGGCGAACCCTCGAGGGGGAGGACCAGGAAGTGCGGTTTCGCGCCGTTTTGACGACCGAGACCATCACCACGGACCCCATCGCGCGGCGTGTGGAAGGGCTTCCGGTGAGCGGCGAGCTCGTGGATGGTGCCGTGGTGGAAATCGTGGCCGACCCGCGCGCTTGGGTACGCCAGATGACCTTCGATGCGCTCCTGGACGCGCCGACGAACGCGGCGGGTGAGGTCGAGGTTGCCGAGCCTTCGCAGCTCCACAACGCCTGGTACCTGGGACTTCAGGACCCGACCGGCTGGAACGTGTCCATTCGCGCGGCCGAGCCCACGCAGGCTCCGTGAGGGCACCGGGGCGACGAGCCCGTGTCTTCCAGAACGTCGCGGGGCGTCCCGTCCCGCCCGAGTACAAGGAGACGAGACGTGAAGCGATGGCTCATGCCCGCCCTCGCGGGCCTACTTGCGAGCGCCTGCGGTAGCGACGCCAGCTCGACGATCGAGGTCAGTGCCTTTGCCCTGATGGAAGCACGTAACGGCATCACCGCCGAGCAGAGCGCGGACGGCTATTCCGTGACCTTCACGAACGTGATCGTGGAGTTCGAAGGCTTCTACGCCCGCACGACGGGTGGCCTCGACGCTGGCCTCGACCCGTCCCCAGTGCTCGCCGAGCTCGTACCGAGCGGCGCGGCGGGCGTTTACGTCTTCGAGGGCGTAGATGCGCGACGCTGGGACGAGGTCGGCTACGCCTCGGTGCCGCCGCCGGCCGACGTGCAGCTGATGGAAGGCGTCGACCCCGAGCTCGCGCAGCTCATGATCGACGAAGGCTGGTCACAGCTCATCGTCGGCACGATGACGGCGCCCGACGGCGCTGTGTTCCCTTTCGAGTTCGGCTTCCCCGTGGCCATCGAGTACACGAGCTGCCGGAGCGGCACCGACCTCACCTTCGGCATCGTCGCGCCGGTGAATGGCGTGGCCGAGGTTGAGCTCACTTGGCACCTCACGCACCTTTTCTTTGATTCCTTCGGCGAGGACTCTTCGCTTCGCATGGAGCCCTTCGCGGCCGTCTACGACGGCGTGAACCCCATCCGCACCGACGACCTCGAGCAGCAACCGCTAGCGAATCTCGTGGACCGGAACGGCGACCTGCTCATCGACGCGACCGGCAATCCCGTGCTCTTCGTTCCGCCGAGGCTCGAGGGTCGGCCGGCGCTGACGCTCCGTGATCACATGCTGGGCGCGCGCTTTGGACACTTTAACGGCCTCGAAGGATTCTGCACGACCAGCGATCCCATCATCTTCGACTGATTCACTATCGGCGGGCTTCCGCCGCCCGGCCTTTCACTGGCTGAGATCCGATCTCAATGGGCGCGCCCGACGGAGTTCACGTCCGCTCCTGGAACTGGCGCGCGAACGCGGAGCGCCGGCGCATCCTCTGCCGTTCCGCTCCCCGGATGCCCCGCACGAAGTTCGGCTGCGACTCGAGCGAATCCAAGCCACCTAAGGACCAGCTGGCGCGCGGCGGGTCCTCGGCTCCGGCCTCCAAAGAGAAACGGCGCGACACCCGAGGGTGCCGCGCCGTTTTCGCGTCGGGCCGGCGTCGAGACGCCGGGCCCGGCTCACTCCTCTTCGCCGCCGAAGGGAACGAGCTCGGTCTCGTCGTGGATCATCCCGCCCTCGCCGGGGAGGAAGACGATCTCCGTCTCGGCCTCGAGCTCACCGTCCTCCATCACGAGCTTGGTGATGGCGCCGATGGTGACGCTGTCCACCGTGAAGGGTCCGAGGGCGTCCTCCGTCTGGACGTCGATGGTGCCGTCGCCCTCGAGGTCGAGGCCGAGCGTCGTCGCGGCGTTCGCGGCCGAGACCGGCATCATGGCCGCCGTGCCCTGGGCGAGGCCCGCGAGGACCTCGGGGTTCGTGTCCTCGTCGACCACATGCACGTCGACGGCCGTAGGGACGCCGTAGGCCGCGTGGAAGACGCGGAGGTTGACGTTCCCGTCGGCCGGCGCGCTGCGGTCCTCGAGGATGGGGAGGGCCGCGAAGGCCGCGGGCTCCGCGCCGAGCTGCGCGGCGATGATGGTGTAGCTCTCGCCGTCACCCAGCGGGAGCGACGCCTCGATCACGGCGGCGCCGACCCCCGCGCCGGCCGGCGCGATGGCGATGTCGAGCGTGCCCGCGTCGAACTCGATGTAGTCCGAGTTGATCTCGAAGTCGACGCCCTCGTCGATGGCCACGCCGTCGACGAAGATGTCCACGGGACCGGCCTCGTCGGCGAGGTGCCAGAAGCGGACCTCGCCGGTGCCGCCGCCGCCGCCGCCCATGTCGGTCACGTCCATTCCCATGTCCGTGTCGCCGCCGCCGCCGTCGTCGTCGCCGCAGGCGCTGAAGCCGAACGCAGCGAGGCTCATCAGAACCCAAGAAAGTCGATGCATCACGTTTCGTTCTCCTATCGGATGGTTGAGGTCCGAGACCTAAGGCGCCCATCCCCCGTAGGCAAAAGGAATCTCCCTCTACCTGCAACTCGGTTGCGAGTCGCACGTACGTCAAGCATGTTCTTGATCGTCATGCAAACGCGCACCGCTTCGCTGCTGTCTTTCGTTCTGCTCTCTGCCGCCCTCACCGCCTGTGGGGACGACGACATGGCCGCAGGCCCCGTCGATGGCATTCTCGACATGGCGCGCCCGCAGCCGGACTTCGGCGTCGGCGTCACGCCGATCCCCGAAGGGGAGATCTTCGACACGGAGACGCGCGGCCGCCTCAGCGTCGCCGACGCGGACGCTCCGACGGTCTCGGTCTGGGACCTCGACGTCCGCACCCAGGCGACCGAGTACACGCTGAGCGCGCCCGCGACGCTCTACCGGGCCTCGAGCCGCCAGATCACCTCGGTCATCGCGGCTCAGCCGGCCGCGGGCCGCTTCGACGTCTTCGCCGTGGGGGTGTGGATCTGGGACCACGTCGACCACTTCCACGTCTACAAGGACATGAACGTCATTCAGGTCGACGAGGCGCTCACGCTCACCGGCGGCGTCGACGACGTGCAGGTGAACGGCGGCTGGGTCGTCGCCCACGACGACGCGACGGGGAGCGTGACCGGTCTCTTCGAGCGGACCATCGGCTCCCTCCGCACGAACGTCGACCGGGCCCTGCTCCCGCTCTTCCGCAGCGTCGACGGCGCGGCCCATGACGGCGCCGCGGCCGTCGCTCGCGGGCAGCTCTTCGCGACGCAGGCCGAGGGTGGCGTCGCCCGCTACCAGCAGGGCGCGGAGGGCTTCGTCGACCCCGAGACCCTGCCCTGCGAGGCGCCGGGGGCGGTCACGGCGGCGGGGACCGTCGCCCTCTTCGATTGCGAGGGTGATCTGCTGCTCTCGCGCTGGGACGACGAGGGAGAGGCCTTCGAGGACCTCCGCGTGATGCGCCCGGAAGGGGCCTCGCGCCCGTCCCGGCTCCTGGGTGAGGACGACCTCGCGGTCTTCGTCGGTCCCGTCGAGGGGGGCCTGCTGCTCGTCGACCGCATGCTAGCCACCGCCCGCTTCGTCGCGCTGGACGAGGACGCCGTGGCCATCGCGCCGGACCGCGACGGCACGCTGCTCCTCGTGCTCGACGCCGCCGGCACCCTCCTCGACCTCGACCCCGTCACGGGCGCCGAGCGTCGGCGCCTCGCGCTCGGCCTCGAGCTGACCCACCTCGCGGTGGGCGAGGGCATGGCCTACCTCTCGGAGCCGGCGTCGGGCCTCGTTCACGAGATCGACCTCGAGAGCTTCGAGGCCACCGAGCCCCTCGAGGTCGGCGGGCGACCCGGGAGCCTGGCCGTCACGGCCCTCTGGCCGGGCGGCGAGCCGACGCGCCACGAGTGAGCCGCGCCGCGGACGCACCGCGGACGGAAAGAAAAGGCCCGGCCCCCCGAGGGGAGCCGGGCCTTTTCCGTTTCAAGCGCTCAGGCGCTCAGTTGGCCTCTTCGAGGGCCCGGTCGATCGCGGCCTTGAAGGCCGGGAAGGGCTGGGCGCCCTGGAGGAGCCGGCCGTTGATGAAGAAGCTCGGCGTGCCGATGCGCGCGCCGGCCGTCCGCACCGCGGCCATGTCGGCCTCGACGGCCGCCTTGTGGGTCTCGTTGTCGAGGGCCTGGCGGAAGCGCGCCATGTTGATGCCGCCGACCTGCTCGGCGTAGCGCTCGAGGTCGGCCCGCTCGAGGGCCCGCTGGTTCTGGAAGAGAAGGTCGTGGTAGGCCCAGAACTTCTCCGAGCCGCCCTGCGTGAAGACCTCACGCGCGGCCTGCGCGGCGGGGCCCGCCTGCTGGTGGAAGGGGAGCGGGTAGTCGCGCCAGACGATGCGGACGCGGTCGCCGTACTCGCGGGTGATCTGCTCCACGGTCGGGAGAACGCGGCTGCAGAAGGGGCACTGGAAGTCGCTGAACTCCTGGATCACGACGCGCGCGTTGGCCGGGCCCTTGGAGGGCGCGTTGCGCGGGACGGGGATCTCGTAAACGCGGTCCGCGTCCGGGGCCGGACGCGCCGGCGCCTGGGCCGCGGCGCCCGCGCCACCGCCGATGGTCTGCGGCGTGGTGGCGCCGTTCTCGATGGTCTTGGCGTAGACCTGGCTCCGCGGGGTGCCGGCCTGCACGAGGGCGCGCGCCTTGGCGAGCTCCTCGTCGATGACCGCCTTGAAGCGCTCGAAGGGCTGCGCGCCGCGGAGGTTCCGGCCGTTGATGAAGAAGCTCGGCGTGCCGCGCGCGCCCAGTTGGTTCGCGAGGCCCTGCTGACGGTCGATGGTCGCCTTGTGCTCGTCGTTGTCGAGGGCGGCGCGGAACTGGCTCATGTTGAGGCCGATCTCCTGCGCCCAGGACTCGAGGTTCTCGCGCGTGAGGCCGCGCTGGTTCTCGAACATCTTGTCGTGCATGGCCCAGAAGCCATCGCTTCCGCGCTGGTCGAAGGCCTCGAGGGCTGCCTGGGCCGCGGGGCCGGCGTTCTGGTGGAAGGGAAGCGGGTTGTTCATCCACACGATGCGGACGTCACGCCCGTAGGTCTCGATGATCTGCGCGACGGTCGGGTTCACGCGGCCGCAGAAGGGGCACTCGAAGTCGCTGAACTCGACGATGGTGACGAGCGCGTCGTCCGGACCCTTCTGCGGGTGCGGGCCGTCGATCTCGACCTTGTAGACCGCGTTCGGGTCGGGCTGCGGGCGCGCGTTGCGCTGCTGCTGCTGCGGCTGCTGCGGGGCGGCCTGCGTGCGGCCGTTCCGCGTGAGCGAGGCGTAGACCTGCGCCGCCGGCGTGCCGCCGTCCACGAGGGCCTGGGCCCGGCGGATCTCGTCGTCGATGACTTCCTTGAAGCGGTCGAAGGGCTGCGCGCCCGTGAGCTGACGACCGTTGATGAAGAAGTTCGGGGTACCGCGGGCGCCGATGCGCGTCGCGAGCTGCTGGTCCTGCGTGATGCCGGCGGCGTGCTCGTCGTTGTCGAGGGCCGCGCGGACCTGCTCCATGTTCAGCCCGACCTGCTGCGCGTAGCGCTCGAGGTCGGCGCGCTCGAGGGAGCGCTGGTTCTGGAAGAGCAGGTCGTGCGCCGCCCAGAACTTCTCGCTGCCGCCCTGCTGGAAGGCCTCACGCGCGAGCGTGGCCGCGGGCTTCGCGTTCTGGTGGAAGGGAAGGGGGTTGTCGCGCCAGACGAAGCGCACCTTGTCGCCGTACTCACGCTGGATCTGGGCCACCGTGGGAAGGACGCGGTTGCAGAAGGGGCACTGGAACTCGGACCACTCGACGATGGTCACGAGCGCGTCGGCCGGGCCCTTCTGGGGCTGGGCGTTGGTGACGGGAACGCGGAAGCGCTCGATGCCGTCGGCGGGCGCGGCCGGAGCGTCGCCCGCGGCGGCGCCAGCGGCGGCCTCCGGGGTGGGCTCGACCTCGACTTCGGCGACCTCGTCGCCGCCTCCGTCACCGCCGGTGACGTTGCCGATGGCGAAGCCGCCGATGAACGCGATCATGATCGCGATGACTGCGGATCCTTTGGACATGTAAATTCTACTCCTGGGCGGCGGCCCGCGAAGGGACCGACGCCAAAACACATTCGAACGGGGGGTGAGGCACCCGGGCGACGGCACGCGGACGTGCCGATCCCGGGCTGCCCGCGCCGTCGGGCGGGACGGAGCACGGACCGGTCGACGCCCACCGAAGGGCGAGCGGAACCGGCCGCGCGTGGCGCGGCGTCGTCATGCGGGGCGCGTGCCCTGCACGAGAGCTCGGATCGACGGCGCGATCCGGCGGCCGCGCCTCAGCCCCGCGGGGGGCGCTCGAGGCGCCCGGAGGCGCCGGAGGCCGGCGCGAGGACGTGGCCGAGGAGCGCCGGGGCGTCCGAGGGACGCGGCGCGGGGACGACGAGGGAGGGGGGCGGCGGGGCGAGGGGCCCTGCCACGCCCTGGCCGGCGGCGCCCAGGGGGCTCCCGGACTGGCAGCGCGGGTCGTCGGCGCGCACGCACCAGTCGGGCCGCTCGGTGGGCACCGGGGGCGCGGCCGTGGGGGCCGGGCCGAAGCTCGCGATCTGGTCGAGGGGCAGGCTCACGGCCGGGGCCTCGAGGAGCACGCTGGGCTCCGCGGCCGGCTCCCAGAGGGGCCAGGCCCGGGACTCCACGGCGTCGCCGCTCATGCCGCCGACGAAGAAGGCGCTCATCAGCGCCTCGGCGTCCGCCTGGCTCATGAGGGGCGCCTCGGGGGCGACGTCGCCACAGCTGCACGCCTCCGCCGCCACGGGGGCGGATTCCCCGAGGGCGAACGCGACGATCGCAGCGAGCGCGAGGCGCGACGAAGGCATGAGCGACGGGAGCTTACCTGCGGGTTCCGTACCCGCAAGCATGGGGGTCCAGGAAGTGTCTATGGCGTGGCCGGAGGCACGCTTACCCGTCCGGGAAATCCCGGCAGCAGATCCTCGAGCAGCGCGTGGAGGGCCCGCGCCTCCACGGTGTCCCAGCGCCCCAGGGCCCGCGCGACGTAGCCGAGGCAGCGCCCCACGTAGGGGAGAAAGCTCGCGTCCCCACGGACCCGGTCGATGTAGACGAAGCGCCCGGCATCCTTCAGCTTTCGCTGGACCGCGAGCGCGTCGAAGAGCGGGCCCGGCGTCCGGCCCGTCGCCTCCGCGTAGCGCCGTCGGGCGCGCGCCTGGAGGGGCTCCGGGACGTCGACGTAGCCATCGTTCAGGAGGGCGACGAGGTCGTAGGGGAAGGGCCCCTGCATGGCGTCCTGAAAGTCGATGATGACGAGGCGCTCGCCCTGCCAGTGGAGGTTTCGGGACTGGTAGTCGCGGTGCACGAAGCCCTGGGGCGCCGCCGCGAGCTCCGCCGCCAGACCGTCGAAGAGGCCGTCCAGGCGCGTCCGCGCCGCCGGGTCGAGGGGCCCCCGGAGCGCTTCGAGCCCCCACTCGCGGAAATGGTCG
>JBCDGX010000147.1:0-10348 GCA_038750805.1 Myxococcota bacterium | reverse complement strand
CTCGCCGCGCTCAGCGAGCGCCTCGTGGAGGGGGAGGCCCAGACCTTCGCCTTCGACATCGCCGCCGTGGACTGGCGCCACTACTGGATGGAGGTCGAGGTGCCGGGGCTCGAGGCCTGGTCCATCCCCATCCTCCGCGGCGAGAAGGTCCCGGACGACGAGCCGATGCCGAACGAGCGTTCGGAACGCGCGTCCGGCGTGAGCTACGGGCGCGCCAGCGACGCCGCGGAGTGAGCCATGGGGGAGACGGTCTTCTTCACCGGCGCCACGGGCTACCTCGGTAGCTACGCGCTCGCCCATTTCCTCCGCGAGACCGACGACCGTGTCCTCGCGCTGACCCGCGCCAAGAGCGACGACGAGGGGCGCGAGAAGCTCTGGAAGGCCCTCCAGCTCCACATGGAGCCGGCGGAGTTCTGGGCCCTCGTCGATCGCGTCGAGGTCGTCCCCGGCGACCTGACGGCGCCGGGCCTCGGCCTCGGCGAGCGCTGGGACGACGTCGCTTCGCTACGCGACTCGATCCTCCACGTCGCCGCCTCGCTCAACCGGAAGAGCGCGAAGGCCTGCCTGAACCACAACCTCCGCGGGACCCTCGCGGTGCTGAAGCTCGCGCGCACGGCGCAGGAGCGCGGCGGCCTCCGGCGCTTCTCCTTCGTGTCGACCTCGGCCATCGCCGGCAAGCGCGATGGGGCGACGCTGAAGGAGGAGGACGCCCTCGACTGGGACCTCAGCGATTACGACCCCTACGGCCGCACGAAGAAGTTCTGCGAGCACATGGTCACGGAGCTCCTCCCGGACGTGCCCGTGAGCCTCTTCCGGCCCTCGACGGTCATGGGCGACACGCGCTTCCCCATGACGACCCAGTTCGACATGGTCCGGGCCTTCAACACGGTCTTCCAGCTGCCGGCCTTCCCCATCCGACCGAACGCTCGGGTGGACATCGTGAACGCGAACTGGGTCGGCGAAGCCCTCTTCCGGCTGCATCGCGACCCGGCGGGGGCCGGCGAGACCTACCACCTCTCGGCAGGGCGCCACTCGGCGGAGGCCCACGACATCGCCCTCGCCATGAAGGCGCACGCGGGCTGGCGCGTGCCGCGCATGGTGCCCGGCCTCTACCCGATGACCGAGTCCGCCTTCGACTTCGCGGCGTCCATGCCGCAGCGCAACGCGATCACCTACGTGGCGAGCCTCTTCAAGGTCTTCCTCCCCTACATCACCTACGACACCGTCTTCGACAGCACGAAGGCGGCGGAGGCCATCGGGAAGGAGCCGACGAGCTTCCTCGAGTACGGGCCGCCCTTCGCCGTGTGGGCGGAGGACCAGAAGTACCGCTACCCCCACCGCCCGCTTCCGCCCCGGCCGGCGCGCGTGGCCGTGAACGAGGTGACGCCGTGAGCGCCCCGCCGAAGAAGCGCCGCGCCGAGGAGCCGAGCGGAGCCCGCTTCCGCCGGGGCCGCGCGCGCGTATGGCGCCCGGCCAGCGACCCCGTGGAGGGACCGTCCGAGCCGCATGCGTCCGAGACTCCCCGGGAGGACGGCCGAAGCCTCGCGGACTTCGCCCGGGAGCTCACCGATCGGGCCCGCGCGAAGGACACGGAGTCCATCGGCAGCGTGCTCTCGGACCTCGGCAAGGTCCTCGGCCGCCGGGCCAAGGACACCTTCGACGCCGACCGTGGCCTCCAGCTCGCCATGCGCGGCTTCATCGAGCTCGCCAAGAGCCGCTACGCCCTGGACCCGGGCGAGCAGTGGGAGCCCGGCGAGCCGCTGAAGGTCCTCCTCGCCGGCTACACGGGCACGCGCAACACCGGCGCCGACGTCCGCGTCGAGGAGATGATCCACCAGTTCCGGCATCTCTTCGGCGACGAGCACCTCGAGATGTCCATCCTGACCTACGACCCGGAGCTCACGCGCGGCTACTTCCGCACGGTGCGCCAGCTCCACATGCCCAAGGTCTTCCCGCGCTTCCTCTTCGACACGATCCACGAGCAGCACGCGGTCATCGCGTGCGAGGGGTCGATGTTCAAGAGCAAGTTCGCCGACGCGCTCTCGACCATGATGGTCGGCGCCATCGGCCTCGCCTCGGCCGAAGGCAAGCTCGCCGTCGGCTACGGCGGCGAGGCCGGCAAGATGAGCGAGCCCCTCCGCGAGCTCGTCCGAACGTACTGTCGGGAGGCGCTCATCATCGCCCGCAACGAGGCGTCCCGGGGCATCCTCAAGGAGCTCGGCGTGGACAGTCGGGCGGGCACGGACACGGCCTGGACCTTCGACCCGGATCCGCCGGAGGTCGGCCGAAAGATCCTCATGGACGCGGGCTGGGACGGCGTCACGCCGGTGCTCGCGCTCGCCCCCATCAACGCCTTCTGGTGGCCCGTGAAGCCGAACGTGAGCCGCGCCGCCGTCAACGCGCTCGGGGGGCTGCACTCGGACGTGCATTACGGGAGCGTTTACTTCCACGCCGACGGCGCGGAGATCGACGACGCCCAGGACGCCTACCTCGAGGGCATCGCGGAGGGCGCAGCTGCCTTCGCCGCGGAGACCGGCTGCTTCATCGCCCTCTACGGCTCCGAGCAGATCGATCGCCGGGCCTGCGACGCCCTGAACGAGAAGCTCGAGGCGCGCCTCGGGACCCCGTCCTCGCGAGGCTTCGGGGACCTGCAGCGCTGGCCCGTCGTCGTGAGCGACGACCACGACATGTACGCGATGGTGAGCGCCATGCGGCAGGCGCGCTGGATGGTCTCGAGCCGCTACCACGCCTGCGTGATGAGCATGGCCGGCGGCACCATCAGCGTCGGCGTCACCATGGACGAGCGCATCCGGAACCTGATGATCGACCGGGGCACGCCGGAGCTCGCCCTCGAGACCGACGACCCGGGGCTCGGCCCGAAGCTCGCGCGCACGCTGCTCGACGTCGGCGGCCGTGAAGACGCGCTCCGCGCGGGCATTGACGCCTGCATCGTGAAGAACCTCGAGCGCATGGGCCGCATGGGCATGGAGCTCGTCGACTTCGTGAAGCAGCACCACCCGGAGTTCCCCTTCCGGCCGGAGCTCGGTCGCCATGGCGATCCCTGGGAGCACCTCCCGCGCCTGCCGCCGGCCGTCGAGGACGTCGTCGCGCGCGTGCGGAGCGCGGAGGCGGCGGAGTGAGGAGGCCGGTTTGAGCGTGCCGCTGAAGACGCGCTTTGGCGCCTGGCCCGCGCGGGTCGCGGCGCGGCGAGCGCTTCGGGAGGCCATGGGGCGCGCCGGGGTCGATCCCCGCGTGCCCGGTCCGGCGCGTTCCGTGAGCGCCGGCGGCCCCTACCACTCGGGGAGCGCGCTCCGCTGGGTGCACGAGGGCGAGGTCCTCGAGGTCACGCTCCATCGGGCCCCCTGCAACGAGATCGGGCTCACCATGCTCGCCGAGCTCGAGGAGCTCGCGGCCTACGTGCGGGCCGGGGCCGGCGGAGCGAAGGCCCTGCTCATGCACAGCGCCATCGACCGGGGCTTCTCGGCCGGCGCCGATCTGCGCGAGCTGCACGCCGGCCTCTTCGCGCGCGCCGCCGAGGGGGCGTCGACGCTCGCCGTGGCCCGGGAGGTGCGCGGCTTCCTCGACCGCATCCACGCGGTGATGGACACGCTGGACCAGGCGCCGATCACGACCGTGGCGGCGGTCCATGGCGTCGTCTTCGGCGGCGGCTTCGAGCTCGCGCTAACGGCGGACGTGATCGTCGCCGACAAGAGCGCGCGCTTCGCCTTCCCGGAGCTGCGCCTCGGCCTCGTGCCCGGCTTCGGCGGCATCCCGCGCCTTCGCCGCGACGTCGGGAACGCCGTGGTCCGCGACCTCCTCCTCACGGGCCGGAGCCTGAACGCCTCCCGGGCGCATGCCATCGGCCTCGTCAGCCAGGTTGTCGGGCGCGGGAAGGCGCTCCAGGCCGCGCGCGGCGTGGCGACGCAGGCGACGCGCTTCGAGGCCGAGACCGCCCGCCTCGCCAAGCGCTTCGCGAAGCCCCTGCCCCGCGCGGAGCTCGAGCGCGAGAAGGACCTCTTCGTCGAGATGCTCGGTCGCCCCGTGGTCCGCGAGGCCCTCACCAAGTTCGTCGAGAGCGACGACGTCAGGCCCTACCTGCCATGAACGAAGAACAGATCCTCGCGAAGCTCGTCGAGCTCGCCTCCGCGCGCTTCAAGACCGACGCCTCGAAGCTCGGGCCCGACGACGATTTCTTCGCGGCCCTCGGCATCGACAGCTTCCAAGCCATGGAGCTCATGACGGACCTCGAGGACGCCATGGACGTCGAGATCCCCGACTACGAGCTCCAGGGCGTCACGACCTTCCGCGCCCTCGCGGGCGTCATCGAAGCGCGGCTCTGACGCCATGATCCCTCCCGAGCGATACGCCTCCATCGGCGAGCTCCTCCGCGACGCGCTCATCCAGTTCAAGAGCGAGACGGCGCTCGTCGAGCATGCGCGTAAGAAGGAGGCGCGGCGCCTCACCTACCTCGACTTGAAGCGGCGTGGCGAGCGCCTGGCCCGGCGCCTCGAGGACGCGGGCGTGGGCGCCGGCGATCGCGTCGCCATCGTCCTTCAGAACCAGCCCGACTACCTCGTCGCGCTCTACGCCCTCTTCTTCCGCGGCGCCGTGGCGGTGCCCATCGATTACAAGCTCACGGGCCCGGAGCAGGAGACGCTCCTCGCCCACGCGAAGCCCGCGGCGCTCGTCACCGAGCACGCGAGCTGGCGGGACCTGAAGGGGCTGCACGACGAGGCGCGCGTGCCGCTCTCCCTCGTGCTCCACCTTCCCCCGAAGGCCGAGCTCCCGGCGCACGCGGAGCGCTACGAGGCCCTCTTCGACACGGAGGCCGCTCCGCCGCGCTTCGTGCCGCGCCGCCGCAGCGATCCCGCCACCGTCGTCTACAGCTCGGGCACCGGCGGCGATCCGAAGGGCTGCGTGCTCACGCACGACAACTACCTCGAGCAGTACCGGACGCTCACGAAGCTCTATCCCTTCGAGCCCGGCGACCGCTACTTCTCGATCCTCCCGACGAACCACGCGATCGACTTCATGTGCGGGTTCCTCGGGCCCCTCGGCTGCGGCGCGACCGTCGTCCACCAGCGCTCGCTGCGGCCCGAGTTCATCCGCCACGTGATGCAGAACGGCGGCATCACGCACATGACCGTCGTGCCGCTCATCCTCGAGGCCTTCGAGCGGACGCTGCGCGAGCGCCTCGAGGAGCGCGGGCCCCTCGCCGAGCACCTCGTCGACGCGCTGGCGCGGCTCAACGGGACGCTCACCCGCGACGTGCCCCGGCGCTGGCTCTCGAAGCGCCTCCTCAAGCCCATCCACGACCAGCTCGGTCCGGACCTGCGCCTGCTCATCTGTGGCGGCGCCTTCGTGGACCGGGACCGCGCGGCCTTCTTCTACGACCTCGGGTTCCCCGTGGTCATCGGCTACGGCCTGACGGAGGCCTGCACGGTCCTCACGGTGAACGACCTGAAGCCCTTCCGGCCCGACTCCGTCGGCAAGCCCCTCGAGGGGGTCGAGCTCGAGGTGCGCGGGGCGGGTGCCGACGGCGTCGGCGAGGTCTGGGTGAAGAGCCGGACGGTCTTCGCCGGCTACCTCGACGACGCGGCGCAGACCGAAGAGGTGCTGCGGGACGGCTGGCTTCGCACCGGGGACCTCGGGCGCCTCGACCCGAGCGGGCACCTGCACCTAGTTGGCCGCTCGAAGAACATGATCGTCACGGCCGGCGGAAAGAACGTGTACCCCGAGGACGTCGAGGTCGCCTTCGAGGGCCTCGCGTGCGAGGAGCTCGCGGTGGTCGCCGAGGGCTACGTGTGGCCGGCGGCCGCGAAGCTCGGCGAGGAGTCCCTCGTGCTCGCGCTTCGGCCGGAGGATGACGCCGATCACGCCGCGCTCGTGCGCGAGGTGCGCGCGCGGAGCCAGCGCCTCGCCGAGCACAAGCGCGTCGCGTCGGTGCTCCTCACGGACGTCGAGTTCCCGCGGACCGCGTCGATGAAGATCAAGCGCGGCCCCCTCGCCGAGGCGCTGCGCGAAGCGCACGGGCGCGAGGCGCTTCAGGATCTTTCGGCCGGGCCCACCGCCACCCGCGGAGCGGCCGAATGAGCGACGGGGCGAGGGACGCGGCCGCCGGCCCGCGCCGAGTGTTCGCCATCATCAACGGCGCCGCCGGTGGGGGCCGCTGCGCGACGCTCGCCGACGACGCGCTCGCGGGCCTGAGCTCCGCGGGCGTCCGCCTCGAGGTGCGCCGCACCGAGGGGCCTGGGCACGCCACGGAGCTCGCGCGGGAGGCCTGGAGGGAGGGCTACCGCGCCTTCCTCGCGGTCGGCGGCGACGGGACCGGCTACGAGGTGGTGAACGGGCTCTTCGCCGAGGGAACGCCGGCGGAGCGGCCGGCGCTCGGGCTGCTGCCCCTCGGTACGGGCAACTCCTTCCTCCGGGACTTCGGCATCGCGGACGCGAACGCCGCGGCCACGCGCATCGCCCGGGCCTTGCGTTCCGGCGGCCAGGCCGTCGACGTCGTGCGCGCGACGCACGCCGAAGGCGCCGTCCACTACATCAACATCCTCGGCCTCGGCTTCACGGCGGCGGCCGGGGACCTGACGAACCGGCGCTTCAAGCGCCTCGGGGATGCGGGCTACGTCGCCGCCGTGCTCGCCTGCGTGGCGCGCCTCGAGCACCCCGTGGACCCCATCGCGCTGGACGAGGGCGAGGCGGACCGCCGCCCCGCGGTGCTGCTGAGCTTCAACAACAGCAAGTTCACGGCCGGCAAGATGAAGATGGCGCCCTCCGCGGACGTGTCCGACGGGGCCCTCGACGTGATCCGCGTCGAGCTCGGACGCGCCGCGCTCCTCCGCACCTTCCCGCGCATCTTCGCGGGCACGCACGTGCGCCACCCGAAGGTCGAGGAGGCCCGCGCGCGGCACGTCCGCTTCCTCGAGCCGCGACGTCAGCCCGTCATGATCGACGGAGAGATCATGGAGCTCGCGCTCGAGGCCCTGGAGGTGCAGCCGGGCGCGCTGGAGGTGCTCGTATGACGAAGGAGCAGGTCACGCCGCGAGAGGCGCTGGTGCTCGGCGACCGGAGGGGCGAGAAGCCCACGCTCGTCGACCGCGCGCTCAGCACCCTCTGCTGGACCGCCAGCCTGAGCTGGCTGATCCCCTGGACCGGCCTCCTGACGCCCCTCCAATCCGCCTTCGGCGCCGAGCGCATCGACCGGCTGAGCCGCCTCTTCTGCCGGGGCATGGTCGCCGCGACGGGCTCGCGCTGGGAGCGTCACGTGGACCCGGCCGTCGATCCGGACGAGCCCTACGTCTTCGCGCAGAACCACATCAACCACTTCGACTTCGTGTCGATGTACCCGGCCACGCCCCACTTCAAGCAGGGCGTCGAGCTCGAGACGCACTTCAAGTACCCGGTCTACGGCGTCTTCATGCGCACCCGCGGCACGATCCCCGTCCCCGCCGACCGGAGCGGCCGCCTCGACGCGGTTCGCGAGGGCATGCGCCGCGAGGCGGCGGCAGGGCGCTCGATCCTCGCCTTCCCGGAGGGGACGCGCACGCTCGACGGCCGGGTCGGGCCCTTCCGGAAGGGCATCTTCGTCGCGGCCCGGGACCTCGGCATGAAGGTGGTCCCGACGGCGGTCACCGGCATGTACGACGTGATGCGCAAGGGCAGCCTGATCATCCGCCCGGGGAACGTCGTCCGCGTCTACTGCGACGCGCCCGTGGACTTCGCCGGCGTGAGCGACGACGAGCTGCCGGCCCGCATGGAAGAGGTCCGCGCCGCCATCACGGCGCGCGTCGACGCCGACGTACGCCGGCGCCACGACGAGGTGCGCGCATGAGCGAGAGCGTCGATGGCCGCACGAAGCGCGCGAATCGCAAACGCGAGTCGCGCCGTCGGGCGATCCTCGACGCGGCGCGGAAGGTCTTCGCCGAGCGCGGCTATCACGAGACCCACGTCTCCGACATCATCGCGGCGGCCGGGATCGCGCGGGGCACCTTCTACCTCTACTTCGAGAGCAAGAGCGCGATCTTCCTCGAGCTCCTCGAGGCGCTCCTGAAGGAGCTCCGGGACAGCATCATCGGGGTCGATACGCACGACGGGGCGCCGCCCGTGGAGCACCAGCTCATGGGCACGGTCCGCCGGCTGCTCGCCAAGGTCGTCGCGAACCGGGCGATGACGACGATCATCATCCGCGAGTCCGTCGGCCTCGACGATGCCGTCGAGCAGCAGACGCGCGAGTTCTACGACGAGCTCCTCGGCTACATCCGGACGTCGCTCCTGAACGGGCAGGAGATGGGCTTCGTCCGCCCGATGAACGTCGACGTGGCGGCCTTCTGCGTGCTCGGGACCATCAAGCAGCTCATGGAGCAGATCGCCTCGGCGCCGGATCCGCTCCCGCCGGACCTGGACGTGGACCGGCTCACCCTCGAGGTCCTCGACTTCAACCTTCGCGGACTCATGGCCCGCCCGCGCTGATGCCCTCATGCTGCGCGCGGTGGAGGACCCCTTCGCGCTCGCGGCCATCGTCGTCGCCGGGCTGATCGCCGGCTTCGTGAACACCGTGGCCGGCGGCGGCTCCCTCCTGACCTTGCCGGCGTTGATGCTCGCGGGCCTCCCGGCGGACGTCGCCAACGGCACCAACCGTGTGGGCGTGCTCCTGCAGACCCTCAGCGCGCTGGGTGGCTTCCGGCGCGCGGGGCGCCTCCCCCTCGGTCTCCTCCCGCAGCTCGCCCTCCCGACGGTGCTCGGCGGGGCCCTGGGGGCCTGGCTGGCGGCGGACGTCCTGCCGCGCACCCTCGTCGAGCCCGCGCTCCTCGTGGCCCTCGCGACGGTCGCCGTGGTGACGCTCGTGGCTCCGCCGATCGAGTCCGGGGGCGAGAGCGCTCTCGCGCTCCGGGAGAAGCCCGCAGCGATGGTCGGCCTCTTCCTCGCCGGGCTCTATGGCGGCTTCGTGCAGGCCGGCGTGGGCTTCGTGCTCCTGGCCGTGCTCGGGCGCGGGCTTCGAATGGACCTGGTGCGGGCGAACGCCCTCAAGGTGGCCCTCGTCTTTCTCTTCGGGCTGGTCGCGCTGGGCATCTTCCTCGCCAAGGGGCAGGTGCACTGGCCTCCGGCGCTGCTGCTCGCGGGGGCGACGGTGATCGGTGCGCAGCTCGGCGTCCGCTTCGCCGTCGAGGTCCCCGCGCGCACCCTCAAGCGCCTGGTGGTCCTCGCCGCGCTGGCCAGCTGCGCCGCCGTCGCGCTCCGCCCCTGAACGCGGGGGCTTCGGGGCCCGCAATTCCGGACTGACCTTCCGGCCCAGGCGTGTCATCTTGCGGTGCACGTGACGTCGAAGCTCGACCCCTGGGACCGCGAGGGACTGCCGAAGCCCGGGACGACGCTGCTCGGGCGCTACCGCCTCGAGCGACCGCTCGCCCGCGGCGGGATGGCCATGATCTACCGTGGGCACGACCCGGTGCTCGACCGGCGAGTCGCCGTGAAGGTCATGCCCGAGCGGCTCAAGACGGAGCGCTCCCACGCGCGCTTCCTGCGGGAGGCGCGGCTGGCGGCGCAGGTCAGCCACCCGAACGTCGTCGAGACCTACGACGCCGGCGTGCTCGAGAGCGGCGCGCCCTTCCTCGTCATGGAGCTCCTCGACGGCGAGACGCTCTACCAGCACCTCCATCGCGAGGGGAAGCTGCCCCTCCCGCAGGCCTTCCGCGTGGTCGAGGCCGTGCTCGACGGGGTCGCCGCGGCGCACAAGCGCGGCGTCGTGCACCGGGACCTGAAGCCCTCGAACGTGCTGCTCCTGCCCGGCGCGCCGCACGTGAAGGTCATCGACTTCGGGCTCTCGAAGGACCTCCGGGACAAGGGGCCGCGGCTCACGGGGCCCCGCGAGGCGCTCGGGACGCCGTCCTACATGTCGCCGGAGCAGGTGATGGCCGAGCCCGTCGACGCGCGCACGGACGTCTACGGTACCGGCGTGCTCTTCTACGAGATGGTCACGGGCACGCGGGCCTTCCCGAAGCCCGAGGCGGGCAAGCAGGTGAAGGACGTCTTCGCCATGATCCTCCGCGACGCGCCGCCGCCCCCGACGAGCATCGACCCGACGCTCCCGGAAGCCGTCGACGAGTTCGTGCGGAAGGCCATGGCCAAGCGGCCCTCGGACCGCTTCGCGTCGGCGACGGAGATGGCCGGGGCGGCGAAGGCCATCCGGCGCCGCAGCGGCGCCTGAGCCGCGGCGCCGCCCGAAGGCGACGCCGGTGCTCGAGCTGGCGCCGGCTCAGCGCGAGGCGCGGGCGTGGAGCGCCGCGTCCGGCACCACCGTGTCGAGCACCCGCGCCGTCGAGAGCACGCCCGGAAGCCCGGCCCCCGG
>JBCDGX010000146.1:0-10375 GCA_038750805.1 Myxococcota bacterium | reverse complement strand
GCCGAGCTCACGGACGTCGTCATCGACCTCACGGAGACGAACGAGCTCGCGACCCCGACCGAGGGCTTCGGGGTCGCGAGCGCCAACGGGTCGACGCTCACGCTGCGGCGCGCCTACGTCGCCGACAACGCGAGCACGAGCGCACGCGTTCAGAGCGAGGGAGCGCTGGTCCTCGAGGACGTGCGCATCGTGGGCGCTTTCCCGGACGGATTGGCCGGCGGACGTGGGCTCGAGGTGGTGAGCGGCGGCACGGCGACGCTGACGCGGGTCCGCATCGACGAAGTCCCGGCGAACGGGATCCTCTCCGAAGGCACGCTGGTCGCGACGGACCTCGAGATCCGCGACGTGTACCAGCTGCCGGGGGAGCTTCAGAGCGGGAGCGGCATCCAGGTCATCGGCGCCGACGCGACGGCGACGCTCGAGCGCGTCCACGTCGAGCGCGTGCGCGTGGGTGGCGTCGCGGTGGACGGCGAAAGAGGAGAGGTCATGGCCACCGACCTCAGCGTGGTCGAGCTCGTCGGACCGCCCGGAACCACCGGGGGTGGGGTGGCCGTCTTGACCGGCGCACGCGCCGAGCTGCACTGCATGCTCGGCCGGCGAACCAGCTATCCCGGGCTCCTCGTCGCGTCAGGCTCGAGCGCCGTTGCCGAAGATGTCGTGTTGAGCGACGGGGGCATGCTCGCTGGCGGTACGGGCCTGGCGGTCCAGGCGTCCGGCGCGTCAGCGGTCACGCTGGCCCGAGTGGTCGTCGAGGACGCCGCCGGAGGCGTGGGCGCCGCCGATCCGATGACGCGCCTCACGGCGGTCGATCTTCGCGTGCGCGGCACGGAACGCTTCATCGCGCCAGGCGAAGCCGAGACTGCCCTCGCGGTGCTGGCCATCGCGGGGGCGAGGGTGTCCCTCGAGCGGGCCTCAATCCAGAACAACCAAGGCTTCGGAATCACCGCCCTCGTCGCCCAGCTGGACGCGCGCGACGTGGTCGTCCGGAGCACCCGCAATCGGAACCCGGGGACCTTCAGCGCTGGGGCGCTCGCGGCGCGACCGGCGACGCTCATGACGCTGGAGCGAACGCTCTTCGACGACAACGCACAGTTCGGCCTCGTCGCCGCGGACCGTGCGCGGATGGTCGTCCGCGACACCGTCGTCGCGGGAACGTCGGGCGGGGTCCCCGACGCGGCCGGTGAGCCTCAAGCGGGAGGTGTCGGGGCCGGCTCCGCCGACGGGGCGAGCTTGGAGCTCGATCGCGTGGCCCTCTCCGGCAATCGCGA
This sequence comes from Myxococcota bacterium, assembly GCA_038750805.1. Lineage (GTDB taxonomy): Bacteria > Myxococcota_A > Polyangia > Polyangiales > Houyiibacteriaceae > CALCTH01. The sequence continues at coordinate 9,107 of JBCDGX010000146.1, read as the reverse complement.
GGTCGGCATCGCGAGCGTTGGCACTGCCTCGTCCGCATCGCTCCGTGACGTCGTGGTGGAAGGGACGCTGGAAGCCGAGTGCGCCCCGGCCTGCTCGCAGCCCCCCGGAAACAGCCTCTCGGTGGCGCAGGGCGGTACGCTCGATGGAGAGACGTTCCTACTGAACGGCGCGGCCACGTGCGGGCTGCAGCTCGGCGAGGGTTCCGACGCGGAGCTCCGACGCGGCATCGTCCGCGGCCATCCCGTCGGGGTCTGCCTTCAGCGACCGGATTTCGACGTGGAGCGGGTCCGCACCGACGTTGCGTACGAGGACAACGACGTTCTCGTGGAGAGCACGAGCTTCCCCGAGCCCCTGCCGCCGGACCTCAGCTCGCTGGACGGATTGGGCGAGTGAAGAAGGGCCTCAGCCGAGGCGGGCCTCCACCGCCTCGATGATCGTCTCGAGCACGTGGAGGCGCGCATGGCGCTTGTCGTTCGCCGCGACGAGCGTCCAGGGCGCGAAGTCCGTGCTCGTTCGCACCACCATCTCGTGCACGGCCTCGGCGTAGGCGTCCCATTTGTCCCGGTTCCGCCAGTCCTCGGCCGTGATCTTGTGGCGCTTGAAGCCCGTCTGCTCGCGCTCGCGGAAGCGCCGGAGCTGCTCGTCCGCGTCGATCTGGAGCCAGAGCTTCACGACGATGGCCCCGTGGTCGTGGAGCTGCTGCTCGAAGTCGTTGATCTCGGCGTAGGCCCGAGCCCAATCGCCCTTCGAGGCGAAGCCCTCGACGCGCTCCACGAGCACCCGACCGTACCAGGACCGGTCGAAGATGGTCGCTCGGCCGTGGCCCGGAACGTGGCGCCAGAAGCGCCACAGATAGGGCAGCCCCTTCTCCTCGTCGGTTGGCGCGGCGATGCGGACGACGTGGTAGCTCCGCGGATCGAGGGGCGCCGTCAGCCGACGGATCGAGCCGCCCTTCCCCGCAGCGTCCTGCCCTTCGAAGGCCGCCACGAGGCTGTGCTTTTTCCGGAAGCGCCGGCTCCGGAGCAGCACCGCGAGGCGCCCCTGGAGCGCCTCGAGGCGCTCGTCGTAGACCTCGTCCGGCACCTTCTGCGTGAGGTCGACGGTGTCGAGGACCGTGCGGCCGTCGATCGACGGCGCCACGCGCGGGACCGGCGGCGCGGGCTCCGGGAGCTCCGTCGCGTCGAGGCCCCGGCGGAGCGTCTCGAGCACGGCCCGGCCGACGACGAGCTGGCGATGGCGCCGGTCGTCGCCGCTGACGACGAGCCAGGGCGCGTTGTCGGTGCTCGTCTGCCGGAGCGCGCGCTCGGCGCTCTTGCGGAGGGCGTCGTAGCTCTCGAGGCGCTTCCAGTCCTCGTCGGTCACGCGCCACGCCGTCGCGTCGTCCTTGGCCAGCTTCTCGAAGCGCTTCTTCACGCGGCTCTTCGAGATATGGAACCAGAGCTTGAGGACGTGGATGTTCTCGTCGGTCAGCATCCGCTCGAAGTGCCGGACCTCGTCGAGGGCCGTGTCGAGCTCCGTGTCCGAGCGCTGCCCGGCGGCGTGCTCGAGGATCGCGTCCGTGTACCAGGAGCCCATGAAGACCCCGGTCTGCCCCCGTGGCGGGAGCGCGCGCCAGAAGCGCCAGTAGAAGGGCCGCGCGCGCTCCTCGTCCGTCGGCCGATCGATGCCGTGCACGCGCACGAGGCGCGGGTCGAGCCAGTACTGAAGCTGGTTGACCGTCTCGCCCTTGCCCGCCGCGTCGACGCCGCCCACCACGACGCAGAGCCCGAAGCGTCCGGACTCCTTGAGCTCGTCCTGCGCCGCGAGCAGCGCCTCACGGAGGCGGGGCACCTCGTCCTCGTAGCGCGCCTTCTCGACGCGATGACCGACCTCGGCGGCTTCGAACATGAGGCAGCGAGCGTAAACCACGCCGCCCGCGGCGTCAGAGCTTGCCGCGCATCGCGTCGAAGCGGAGCTTCGGCATCATCATGACGGCCTCGGCGAAAATCCGCCGGCTCATCTTGGACTGCCCGGCGCGCCGGTCGACGAAGACGATGGGCACCTCGCTGACGCGGAAGCCGCGGCGGATGGCGCGGTAGGTCAGCTCCACCTGGAAGGAGTAGCCGTTCGAACGGACGTTCGTGAGCCCGAGCTGGCGCAGCACCTCCGCACGGAAGGCCTTGTAGCCGCTCGTCAGGTCGCGCACGGAGAGCCCGAGCACGGTCCGGCTGTAGAGGCTCCCGCCCTTGCTCAGCACGTGACGCCCGAGCCCCCAGCCCTCCACGCCGCCGCCGGGGACGTTTCGCGAACCGATGACGACGTCGGCCCCCGCCTCGAAGGCCGCCAGGAAGTCCGGCAGGTAGCCCGGGTCGTGGCTGAGATCCGTGTCCATCTCGAACACCAGCTCGTAGCCGCGCTCGAGGGCCCAGCCGAAGGCGTCGATGTAGGCGCTCCCGAGGCCCATCTTCCCCGGGCGGTGCATGACGTGGACGCGTCCGTCACGCGCGGCGATGGCGTCGGCCAGCTCGCCCGTCCCGTCCGGCGATGCGTCGTCGACGACGAGCACCTCGGCGGTCGGCAACGCGGCGAAGACCCCCTCGAGGAAAGGCTCGAGGTTGTCGCGCTCGTCGTAGGTCGGGGTGACGATGAGAAGGCGCGGATGCGCCGGGAGCTCGCTCATTTCGCCTTCGCGCCGCCCTCGGGCGCCTCTTGCAGGTAGGTGTAGCCGCGGAGGCTCTCTTCGTAGTGGCGCATGAACATGCTCAGCGCCTCGAGGTTCATGCGACCGGCCTTGAGCGCTCGCTCGGCCTGCACGCGCACGCGCTCCACCATCTCCTCCGGGTCGTATTGGAGGTAGCGGAGCACCTCTTCGATGCTGTCCCCCTTGATGACGTGGGCCACGCTATGGCCGTACTCCTCGAGGCGGACGTGTACGGCGTTGGTGTCGCCGAAGAGGTTGTGGAGGTCCCCGAGGATCTCCTGGTAGGCCCCGCCGAGGAACATCGCGAGGAGGTAGCGCTCGCCCGGACGCACGGGGTGCACGTCGAGGGCGCTCTGCACGTCCTCGACGTCGATGAAGCTCTGGATGATGCCGTCGCTATCGCAGGTCAGGTCCGCGAGGCGCGCCTTCAAGGTCGGCCTCTCGTCGAGCCGATGAATCGGGATGATCGGGAAGAGCTGGTCCATCGCCCAGATGTCCGGCGCGCTCTGGAAGATGGAGAAGTTGCAGTAGTAGATGGTGCCGAGGAGCTCATCGAGGTGCTGGAGCTCCTCCGGGACGTGGCGCCGGTAGCGCACCTTCTCGCGGATGCGCTCGCAGCAGGCCCAGAAGAGGCGCTCGGCCTCGGCCAGATCGCGGAGCCCGAGGTAGCCGAACTTGAAGAGGCTCCGCGCCTCCTCGAGGGCCTGCGTCGTATCGTGCCAGGACTCCTGGACGTTCTTCGGCTGAATGCCCTGGAAGACCTCCCAGAGCTCCTTGAGCACGCGATGCGCCGACTCGCCGGGCTTCGTCGGCCGGGCCCGGTCCTCGTGCGCGTCCCCCACCGCGTCGAAGACGAGCACGGACTGGTAGGCCGCCACGGCGCGCCCGGACTCGCTCACGATCGTCGGGCAGGGCACCTCGGCCTTCTCGCAGGCGTCCTGGATGCCCGCGACGACGTCGTAGGCGTACTCCTGCACCCCGTAGTTCATCGACGCGCGGAAGTCGGTCTTCGACCCGTCGTAGTCCACGGCCAGGCCACCGCCGACGTCGAGGTAGCCCATCTCCGCGCCGAGCTTCTTCAGCTCGACGTAGAGGTGCGCCGCTTCGCGCATCGCGTTCTTCCACGGGATGATCGAGCTGACCTGGCTGCCGATGTGGAAATGAAGCAGGCGCAGGCAGTCGAGCATGTCCTGCTCGGCGAGAGCGTCGACGATGCGGACGATCTCGGACGTGGTCAGGCCGAACTTCGCCCGGTCCCCGGCGGACTCGGCCCAGCGGCCCATGCCCTTCGAGCTCAGCTTCGCGCGGACGCCGAGCGCCGGACGGATGCCGAGGCGCTTCGCGGCGCGCACCACGCGGTCGAGCTCGTCGAGCTTCTCCAGAACGATGAGGACCGTGTTGTCGAAGCGCTGTGCCACGAGGGCGGTCTCGATGTAGACGTCGTCCTTGTAGCCGTTGCAGATGATGAAGCCGTCCTCGTCCTCCATCGCCGCCAGCGCGATGAGGAGCTCGGGCTTGCTGCCGGCCTCGAGGCCGAACTGCCAGGGACGTCCCGCGGCGATGATCTCCTCGATCAGGTGCCGCTGCTGGTTGACCTTGATGGGGAAGACGCCGCGATAGCGCCCCGGGTAGCCGTACTCCGAGATGGCCTTCTCGAAGCACTCGTTGATGAGGCGGATCCGGTCCTGGAGGATGTTCGGGAAGCGGATGAGGAGCGGCAGGTCGAGGCCGCGGGTGTCGAGCTCCCGGGCGAGCTCGAAGAGATCGATGGCTCGCTCCTGCCGCGGGTCCGGGCGGACCTCCACGTGACCGGCCTCGTTGATCTGGAAGTAGGGACGCCCCCACCCGGCGATCTGATAGAGCTGCGCGCTCTTCGCCACGCTCCAGGGCGCCTCCGGGGGCGGGACCATGGACGGGCGCGAGCCGCGCTCTGCCTCGCCGGCCACCGGGGCGATGGTGCCGTCCGTCGCGCCGTGGGGCGAACCGTTCGGCGAGCCGTGGGTCGAGTCCATGGGGGATCCTCTTCCGGCACGCGCGGCCGGGGCTGAGAGCTAGCATGTGCCGGGCGCCCCCGCCGCCGTAAGCGTGGACCTCGACCCGGCCGGGGACCATCATGACGAGGGAAAGGGGAACGGCCGCGCCGGCCCGAACCGTTCACCGCGCCATGCCGCCTCGCACTCTCCTCGCCCTCGCGCTCCTCGCCGCGGCCTGCGACGACCCCGCCCCGGCGCCTGCACCGCCTGCCCCGGAACCGGCCCCCGAACCTGTCCCGGAGCCCCAGGCGCCGGCCGCCCCGGAAGGCGTGACCCCTCCCTCCGCGGGGACACCGACGCGCGTCCACCTCGACCTCGTCGACCTCGCGCACCTCGCGGACCACGTCGTCGGCGGCGCCCTTCGGATTCCCTTCGGCGGGCCGGCCCGCGCCAAGTACACGAGCGGAGGCTGGAACGGTGGCTGGAGCGGTGACGCCATCGTGGAGGGCGAGGGCGTGTCGCGCTTCGGGCGCCTCGGCCGGGTCTACTTCCCGCTGGACGCAAGCGACGCCGCGGGCGCCCTCGAGCTCCGCCTGCGCGTCCGCAGCGTCGGCGCCGAGGCCATGCTCGTCTTCCTGAACGGCGAGACGCTTCCCGAGCAGCCCGTGCCCGCGGGGGGCTTTCGCGAGCTCCGCGTGCCCGTGCCGGCGGGCGTCGCCCGAGCCGGCGAGAACTACCTCCTGCTCCGCGCGACGAGCACGCGGGACGTCGAAGGCACGCCCGTCTCCTTCGAGGTCGCCCGCGTCGACGTGCTCCCCACCGGGGCTACGCCGCCCGCGGAGGCCGCGCCGCTTCGAGGACGCGCGACGGTGGCCGGCGCCGAGCGCGACGCGCTCCTCTTCGATGCGCCGGCGCGCGCGAGCTGGGTCGTCGAGGTGCCGCCCGATGGCGCGCTCCGCTTCGCGGCCTCGGCGGCGTCGGGGGCGCCGACGCTCCGCATCGACGCGACACCCGAAGGCGGCCCGCGGCGCACCCTCCACGAGGGCCCGCCGGGCGAAGCGCGGATCGCTCTCGCCGAGCTCGCCGGCGAACTGATCCGCCTCGACGTGCGCGCCGAAGGGGACGGCCGTCTGGCCCTTGGGCCGCTCCGCGTCGAGGTGCCCGCGCCGGCCCTCGCGGACTTCACGCCGGCCAAGAACGTCATCGTGCTGCTCATCGACACGCTCCGAGCGAGCAAGCTCCGGCCCTACGAGCCGCGCTCACGGGTCCGCACGCCGGCCCTCGACGCCTTCGCTCGGGAGGCGACGCTCTTCGAGCGCGCCCAGGCGCCGGAGAACTGGACCAAGCCCTCGGTCGCCTCGATTCTCACGGGGCTCTTCCCGGCGACGCACGGGACGAAGAACGACGGCTCGAAGCTGCCGGAGGCAGCGCTGACCCTCGGCGAGGTCTTTCAGCGCGCGGGCTTTCAGACCTCGAGCTTCCTGGCGAACGGCTACGTGAGCCGGGCCTTCGGCTTTGACCAAGGCTGGGACCACTACACGAACTACATCCGGGAGCGCCGGAACACGAACGCCTCGAACGTCTTCCGTGAGGCGCGCGCGTGGATCGACGAGCACGCCGACGAGGGGCGCTTCTTCACCTACATCCAGACCATCGACCCGCACGTCCCCTACGACCCGCCGGACCGCTTCCTCGCGATGTACGACGCGGACGATTACGAGGGGCAGGTCACGAACCGGCGAACCCATCTCCTCCTCGAAGACGCGAAGAAGCGACCGCCGCGCGTGACCTTCACCGAGCGCGACAAGCAGCGCATCGAAGCGCTCCACGACGGGGAGATCAGCTACCACGACGCGGAGATGGGGAAGTTCCTCGAGTGGCTCGACGAGCGCGGCCTCGCGGACGACACGCTCTTCGTCATCACCAGCGATCACGGGGAGGAGTTCGAGGAGCACGGCAGCTGGGGCCACGGCCACTCGATCTTCCAGGAGCTCCTCCACGTGCCCCTGCTGATGCGCTTCCCGGGCGTGGCCGACGCCGGGCGCCGCGTGCCCCACGTCGTCTCGACGCAGGCCATCGCCCCGACGGTGCTCGAGGCCGCGGGCGTGCCCGTCCCCGAGGCCTTCGAGATCGACTCGCTCCTCGGCTTCACCCGCGGGGCGCCGCCGCCGGGCCCCTGGCTCGCGTTCAGCGACTTCCAGGAGAACCGGCGCGTCGTGCGGGCCCTCGACTGGAAGCTCGTGCTCCGCTCGAGCCTCACCTACGTGCTCTTCGACCTCGGGCGCGACCCCGGCGAACGCAACGAGATGAACGGCCGCGCGCATCCCATCGCGATGCGCTATCTGCGCGTGATGAGCGGGCAGTTCCTCGGGGCCCGGGACCGGCGCGATTGGCTCCATGGCGGCGATGGCGTGGGCCGCGCGCTCGCGGAGAACGCCGACATCGACGAGGAGACCTGCCGGCAGCTCGTCGCCATCGGCTACTTCGAGTGCCTCGAGCTCTTCCCCGGCGCCATCTGAGCCGACGCGCGTCGGACGGCCAGGACCTCGCGGGCGGCGCTACGCCGTCTGCGGGACCGGCGAGAGGCTCGCGCGCACGTCGTCGCCGAGGTTCTCGCTGAGCTCCGGGAGATGCCGGCGCCACCAGCCGATGGCCCGGGCGTGGGTCCAGCTCTCGGCGAGCTCCATCGTGCGGAGCCGGTCGGCGACCTCACCGGCGTTCTGCGGCCGGTGGTCCGGGTTCTTGGCGAGAAGATCGAGGACGAGGTCCTCGAGCGCCGCCGGAACCGGACGATCGGTTCGGTCCGAAGGTGCGACGGGCTCCTCCGTGAGGTGCGCCACCGCGACCTTGATGGCCGTGCTCTTCTCGAAGACGCGCTCCCCGGTCAAGAGCCAGTAGGCCACGCATCCGAGCGCGTAGAGGTCCGCGCGCCCGTCGACGGCGGCCTCGCCGGCCGCCATCTCCGGCGCGAGATACGCCGGCGTGCCCGTGAGCTCGCCGTCGCCCGTGAGCGCCGTGTCCTGGCTCCGCTCCTTCACGAGGCCGAAGTCGAGCACCTTCACGTAGTCGACGCGCTGCCCCTTGCGAGCGACGAAGAGGTTCGCTGGCTTCACGTCGCGGTGCACGAGCCCCGAGCGGTGGGCGTCGTCGAGGCTGTCGAGCACCTGCAGGAGCACGAAGGCCACGCGCTCCGGCGGGAGCGGGCCCGTCTCCTTCACGAGGGTCTCGAGGTCCATGCCGTGGAGGAGCTCCATGACGTGGTAGAGGACGCCGTCGTTCGAGACGCCGAAGTCGTAGAGCTGCACCGTGTGCGGGCTCTCGAGCTGCGCCGTGGCCTGCGCCTCGCGCTCGAAGCGCTCGACGACCCGGCGCTGCTTCTCCGAATCGCTCGGCCGGTTCCCGAGCGCCTCGGGGCGGATGAGCTTGATGGCCGCCGGACGCCGCAGCATCTGGTGCCGCGCGCTCCAGACCTCACCCATGCCTCCGGCGCCGATGCTCTCGACGAGCTCGTAGCTGCCGAGCTGCTCGGCGCGCTCGAGGCGCTTCGAGAGCTTCCAGACGATCTTGGCGGGCAGCACCGCGAGGAGCGAGATCAGGTAGGTGAAGAAGACCCCGGTCCAGCGCGGACCGGGCGGCGGCTCACCGACGACCGCGTCGTGGAGCAGGATCGCCGCCGGCAGCATCGTCGCGCCGGCGAGCGCCGTGAGCGCGATGCGCTGCGGCGTGGTCGGCACGAAGAGGGGAAAGAGCACCAGCAGGAGTGGAACCATGCTCATGCCGCCGGTGGGCCGGGACTGCTCCGCGATGGCTATGCTGAAGGCGCTGACGACCACGTACACGAGGGCGAGGTCGAGGAGCCGTGGCCAGGTCAGCTTCCCGCTCTTGATCACGGCGAGGAAGGCCAGGCTCAGGAGCACGAGCTTGCCGTGCACCATGACGCCCATGTTGGCGCAGACCTCCTCGAAGCCGAGGTAGTCCGGTCCGAAGAAATCGACCAGGGTGCCGACCGCGGCGAGGAAGCCCATGGCCACCACGAAGGCCTTCAGGCGGACCAGGGACTCGGGGAGCGAACGCACGGCGCCGCGGCTCCGGAGCGCGCTGCTGCTGAGCTCGCTGCTGCTCAGAGCGCGCGCGGCGAGGTACCGGCCCACCGGCGTCTCTTGGCTCTGCGGTGTGTCCTGGCGCGCCATGGCGACCCCCTCGGCCCCGGCGAGCCGGAGGCGCGAACCCCACGAGCGTAGGCCATGCTCGGACGAAACGCCCATGCGCCCTTGGTCGGCCGGGGCCGCGAGCGTTAGCGCGCGAGGGACGGACGAGCTGGTCAGCGGACGCGCGGCGGGGGTACGGTCGCGGGCCGGCGCCGAGCGCCGAAGGAGAGAGTCCGCCATGAAGGTACAGGCTGCCGTCGCGCACGCCGCGAACGCCCCGCTGAGCATCGAGACCGTCGACCTCG
>JBCDGX010000145.1:0-10378 GCA_038750805.1 Myxococcota bacterium | reverse complement strand
GTGGCAGGCGCTCGTGAAGCGCTTCGACGCGCCGCGCCTGCGGCAGCTCTTCGGGCGCTACGCGACCTACGTGGGCTCGTCGCCCTTCGAGGCGCCGGGCACGCTCAACCTCATCGCCTTCGCCGAGGCCCAGGGCGTCTTCCGCGCGAAGGGCGGGCTGCGGGCCGTGGTCGCGGCCATGGAGGCGCTCGCGCGCGAGCTCGGCGTGCGCTTCCGCCACGGGACCCACGTCGAGGAGATCCTCGTCCATCGCGGGCGAGCCCGGGGAGTGCGCACGGCGGAAGGCGAGCACCGGGCGGATGCCGTCGTCTTCAACGGGGACGTCTCGGCGCTCGGACGCGGCCTCCTCGGGGGCTCCTGCCGGAAGGCGGCGCGGCCGACGGCGCCGGACGCGCGCTCGCTCTCGGCCTTCACCGTCGCGATCCGGGGCCGCGTGCAGGGCGCGGAGCTCCTGCACCACAACGTCTTCTTCAGCGACGATTACCGGGCGGAGTTCCGCGATCTGCTCGGCGGCGGCCGCGTGCCCGAGGCGCCGACGGTCTACGTGAACGCGCAGGACCGCGCGGAGGGCGCGCCGCCCGAGGGCCTCGAGGCCGAGCGCTTTCTCGTGCTGGTGAACGCGCCCCCGAACGGCGACCGCCCGGAGCGCTGGGGCCACGCGACGGTCGAGCGCATTCGCCGGCTCACGGACACCATGCTCGAGCGCGCCGGTCTCCGCTTCGTGGAGGACGCGCGTTTGGAAACGACCCCCGTCGAGTTCGACCGGCGCTTCCCGGGTACCGGCGGCTCCCTCTACGGCCCGCGCTCGAAGGGCCCCAGCGCCGTGCTCTCGCGCGTCGCCGCCGCGACGAAGATCGGCGCGCTCTATCTCGCCGGCGGCAGCGTGCACCCGGGCGCCGGCGTGCCGATGGCGGCTCAGAGCGGCCGGCTGGCGGCGGAGAAGGTCCGCGCCGACCGAAAGCGCCGCTGATCAGACGCGCTCGAGGAAGGCCTCGTAGTCGGCCAAAAAGCGCTCCTTCAGCTCGTAATGGGGGAGCGCGCCGGTCGGGTACTCGATGCGCTCCCAGCTCTCGCGGCCGAGGAAGCGGTCGAGGCCGCGGTAGTCGACGAAGTCCCCGCGGACGCCGTGGCTCACCCAGACCGGGAGCTCGAGGGCGTCGTAGATACGGGTGATGTCCCGGCTGAAGAGGTAGCCCGAGAGGAAGGAGAGCGGCGCGTGCTTCGCGCCCGGCTCCTTCGTGGTCCGCACCGCGTAGGACCAGAGGTCCGGGTCGACGCCGCGTCCCCCGTAGGTCCGGCGGAGGAAATAGCGCACGACGCCCGGCTTGGTGAGCGCGCCGTAGAGGCCGTCGTCCCAGACGTTGCAGGAGAAGACCCTCCGGAGCACGGGCTTGCCGCGCGTCGCCCCGAGGGGACCGTCGTAGGGGGCCCGGCGATCGACGCCCGTCGGGCTGATCAGCGCGAGGCTGCGGATGGCCTCGGGCATCTCGTAGGCCGCCCGCGCGGCGAACTCGCAGCTCAGGGAGAGCGCGCAGACGTCGACGGGGCCGCCGCCGTGGCGGGCCCGCACGTCCTCGAGGACCGCGAGCAGCGCGTCGGTCATGAGGCGGGGCGTGTACAGGCGCTTCGTGCGATCGGAGCGGCCGAAGCCCGGCAGGTCGAAGGCGTAGCGCGGTCGCTCGGGCGCCAGGCCCTCGAAGATCGGGCGCATCTCCATGACCGAAGGCGCCGCGTTGACGCTGTGCACGAGCACGACGGGCACCTTGGAGCCTTCGCTCCGTCCGTAGACGAGGAGGCGTCCGAAATCCTCACCCTCGAGCTCGTGCTCGGCGGCCTCGACGGCGGCTCCGAGCGCCCGGGGCACGAGGGCCCCCTCCGTGGTGCTGGCCATGGCGCCAACCTAGCGCCGACCGCCTCCCACGCACAGGGGACTGTCAAACTGTCTTGACACTCGTTGCTGTCAATCTAACTATCCATCCATGGCCCGGGAGAGCGCCCGGGCGTGCGCGGGGACGGGGACGAGCAGCATGCATCCACAGAGCGGCAGCCATCTCAGCTGGTTCGGCATCTTCCGGCTGGGCCTCGTGCAGACGGCCCTCGGGGCCATCGTCGTGCTCACGACCTCGACGCTCAACCGGGTCATGGTCGTCGAGCTGGCCCTCGCGGCGATGCTCCCGGGCGCGCTCGTCACCCTGCACCACGCGATGCAGCTGCTTCGCCCCCGCATGGGCTACGGGAGCGACGTCGGTCAGCGGCGCACGCCCTGGATCGTCGGCGGCATGCTCGCCCTGGCGCTCGGTGGGGCCGGCGCCGCGGTGGCCACGACGGTCATGGCCGAGAGCTTCGCCCTGGGCCTCGGCCTCGCCATCGTCGCCTACACGCTCATCGGCGGCGGCGTGAGCGCGACGGGCACCTCGCTCCTCGTGCTCATGGCCAAGCGCGTCGCCCCGGAGCGCCGCCCCGCGGCCGCCACGATGGTCTGGATGATGATGATCCTCGGCTTCGCGCTCACGGCGGGGATCACCGGAGGGCTCCTCGAGCCCTACTCCCACGGGCGCCTCGTGACCGTCACGGCCGGCGTCTCGGCCATCGCGATGCTCATCACGCTCGTGGCCATGTTCCGCCTCGAGGGCGACGCGCCGGACCCGGCGACCGGCGCCGAGACGCACGCGAAGCCCGCCTTCCGCGACGCGCTCCGGCAGGTCTGGGGCGAGCCCGACGCCCGGCGCTTCACCGTGTTCGTCTTCGTCTCGATGCTCGCCTACAGCGCGCAGGACCTCATCCTCGAGCCCTACGCCGGCGCGGTCTTCGGCTTCACGCCGGGCGAATCGACGAAGCTCGCGGGCGTCCAGCACGGGGGCGCGTTCCTCGGCATGGCGCTGGTCGCCCTGGTCACGCAGGCCTTCAAGGGCACGCCGCTGGCCTCGCTCAAGGCCTGGGTGCTCGGCGGCTGCATGGCCTCCGGGCTCGCGCAGCTCGGCCTCGTCGCCGGCGGCGTGGTCGGCCTCGGCTGGCCCCTCCGGGCGAACGTGTTCCTCCTCGGCATGGCCAACGGCGCCTTCGCCATCGCGGCCATCGCCGGGATGATGGCGCTCGCCGGCGAGGGCCGCGGCCGGCGCGAGGGCACGCGCATGGGCCTGTGGGGCGCCTCCCAGGCCATCGCGATGGGCGCCGGCGGCTTCCTCGGCACCGTGCTCGTCGACGCGGCGGGCTTCGTCTTCGGGGAGGGCGAGACGGCCCTCCCCTACATGATCGTCTTCTTCCTGGAGGCCCTGGGCTTCTTCGTCGCCCAGGCCCTCGCCGGGAAGACCCGTTTCCCCCAGAGCTCCGAACGCGAGCCCGAGCTGTCCCCGACCTTGGTGGCCGACGCCACCTTCGCCGACGCAGCGGAGTGACTCGATGCGCCTGACCCGCGACACCGGCTTCGCCAGCCTCGTCCCGAGCCCCCCGGCACCGCGTCAGCCGCGGGCCGCGCGCCTCCGCCGGAACCCCTGGCTTCGCACGACGCTGACCTCGATCTTCGTCCTCTTCATGCTCGCCTCGGCGCACCTCTTCATGGTGGTCATCAACGCGGCCGAGCATCGGAACGCCGAGCCGCGTCCCGCGGACGGGCAGGTCGCCCGGATGCTGAACGACGTCGCGATGGTCGAGGAGCTCGAGCTCGCCCGCGCGAGCGCGAGGACCGACGCAGACCGGGCCGTGCTCGACGCGGCCATCGCCCGCGCCGAGGCCGGCGAGGAGATCGTGCTCCGGACGCTGCCGGTCACGGACTTCCTGGGCTGGACCGCGGTGCTGCTGAGCGTGCTCGGCATCGCCATCATCTGGCTCACCTCGCGCTTCAAGAGCGACGCGGCGCAGACCATCCTCGGGGTCTTCGGCGGCAACCTGCTCTGGACCGGCGGCGTCGAGTACGGGCTGACCATCGCCGCGCGGACGCTCGGCGTCGGCAAGGTCGTCGGCGTACACGACGGCGAGCTCGTCGCCCTCTTCGGCGAGTACGTGCTGCTCAAGCACACCTGGGGGCCGCTGCTCCTGATCTGCGCGTACCTCCTCTTCCTCGAGTCGTCACGCTGCCCCCTCTTCCTCTGGGGGCGAAAGAACGCGCCGCTGATGCGCGGGCCCCTCGTGACCGGGCGCATCACCAACTACGGCCCGCGGAGCGCCTTCCAGTACACGACGACGGTCTGGGCCTTCTATCTCCTGCTCCTCTGGGCCTACGACGAGCACATCTTCGGGGTGCACTCGCTCTTCACCAAGGGCGTGCTCTTCGCCACGGCGGCGGGCTCCATCTACCTGATGGTCCGCCTCCACCAGCAGAAGGGCTGGGGACCGGCCGTTCGGTACGCCATCGCCGCGATGATCGTCGTCTGGACGCCGGTGGAGATCTTCGCGAAGTGGGGCGTGCTCAAGGAGCCCTGGCTGCTCCTCGAGCCCGGCACGGCGATGCTCTTCTTCGGCGGCCTCGCCGTCGGCACCTGGGCGCTCTGGCGGGCCCAGCGCCGCCCCAAGCGGGTCTGCCCCGTGCAGCACGCCGACGCCGAGGAAGACGGCCTCGACCCGGGCGTCGCCGCGGCCATCGCCCGCGAGATCGAGGGGGTCCTCGAGGACGGCCCGGCCCCGCGCTCGGTCTCGGGCACCTCGCCGAAGCCGAGCGAGCGCGACGGGTCCATGACCTCGTCCGCCGTCGCCTGAGTCGCCTTCCTCTTTCGCGCGCCCGTCCCGGGCGTAGTCTCCCCGATCATGGCCTCCTTTCCCTTCACCGCCCTGGTGGGCCAGGACGAGCTGAAGCTCGCGCTTCAGATCGCCACCGTGGACCCGAACATCGGCGGCGTGCTGGTCTTCGGCGACCGCGGCACCGGCAAGTCGACGGCGATCCGCGCGCTGGCCCAGCTGCTGCCGATGATGCGGGTCACCGAGGGCTGCACCTATCCCTGCGACCCCAGACTCGAGGGACTTGGCTGCGTGCCCGAGTGCCCGGCCCTGAGCGGCGACGCCGGCGTCGCCGAGGTGCCCGTGCCCGTCGTCGACCTCCCCCTCGGCGCGACGGAGGATCGCGTGGTCGGCGCCCTCGACCTCGAGGCGGCGCTGACGCGAGGCGAGCGGCGCTTCTCGCCGGGTCTGCTGGCCCGCGCGCATCGCGGCTTCCTCTACATCGACGAGGTGAATCTGCTGCCGGACCACCTCGTCGACATGCTCCTCGACGTTGCCGCGTCGGGCGAGAACGTCGTCGAGCGCGAGGGCGTGTCCGTGCGGCACCCGGCGCGCTTCGTGCTCATCGGGAGCGGCAACCCGGAGGAGGGCGAGCTCCGGCCGCAGCTCCTCGACCGCTTCGGCCTCTCCCTCGAGGTACGCACGCCCCAGGAGGTCCCCACGCGCGTGGAGGTGGTGCGCCGCCGCATGGCCTTCGAGGACGATCCGGAGACCTTCCGCGCGCGCTTCGCCGACGACGAGGCCGCCCTCACGACGCGCCTCTCGGAGGCGAAGGCCCGCCTCGGCGAGGTGGAGGTCGGGGACCATGCGGTCGAGCGGGCGAGCGCGCTCTGCCAGGCCCTCGGCACGGACGGGCTCCGCGGCGAGCTCACGCTCATCCGCGCCGCCCGGGCCGCGGCCAGCCTCGCGGGCGATCCCGCCATCGCCGACGGGCACCTGCGGCAGGTCGCACCGCTGGCGCTGCGGCATCGGCTGCGGCGCGCGGTGCTCGAGGACGTCGGCTCGACGGCGCGCGTCGCGAAGGCCGTGGCAGAAGTGTTCGGCGAGGAAGCGCCGGCGTCGTGAGCGGGGCCGCGGGGGGCGAGCCCTTCGGGCTACGGGCCGGCGAGGACGCGAGCGGCTGGCCCCGCGTGCAGCGCGCGCTGGCACTCTTCGCCATCGATCCCGTCGGGCTCGGGGGGCTCTGGATCCGCTCGGGGCCGGACCCGCGGCGCGAGGCAGTGGTCGCCTGGGCGAAGGGCCTCGTCGGCGACGTGCCCTGGCTCCGGCTGCCGAGCCACGTGACCGAGGACCGGCTGCTCGGAGGGCTGGCGCTCGCCGAGACGCTCGAGCGCGGACGGATGATCCACGAGCGCGGGCTCCTCGCGCGGGCGGACGGCGGCGTGGTGGTCGCGCCCATGGCCGAGCGCCTGGAGGCGAACGTCGTGGCGGCGCTCGGCGCGGCCCTCGACCGGGGCGAGCTCGTCGTCGAGCGCGAGGGTCTCGCCGCGCGCGTCCATTGCCGCCTCGGGCTCATCGCCCTGGACGAAGGCCGAGAGGACGAGGCCATGCCCGCGCCTCTCCGCGACCGGCTGGCCTTTCCGCTCGACCTCGCGGCGCCGGATCTCCGGGGCCCGCGTCCGCCCGCGCCCGAGGGCGTCGCGGACGCGCGGGCCCGCCTCGCCGACGTCGCGGTGTCGGGTGCCGCGGTCGAGGCGCTGGTGAAGGGCGCCCTCGCGCTCGACATTCCCTCGCTCCGGGCGGCGATTCTCGCGGCGCGGGCGGCCCGGGCGAACGCCGCGCTCGGGGGGCGCGCGGAGGTCGTCGCCGAGGACCTCGAGATGGCCGCGCGCCTCGTGCTCGGGCCGCGGGCGCAGCACGTTCCCGAGACGGCGGAAGAGGAACCACCCGAGGACGAGACGCCCGAGGAAGAGATGCCGGAGGAGCGGCCGAACGATCCCTCGCCGAGCTCCGAAGAGCCGCCGGAGGACGGGCCGGCCCCCGAAGCCCTCGACGACGTGGTCCTCGAGGCCGCGGCGAGCGCCATCCCCGCGGGCCTGCTCGACGCGCTCCGCAGCGGCTCCACGCGGAGCGCCGCCACGAGCGGCCAGGCGGGGGCCCTCGGCAAGTCCGACGCCGGGGGCCGCCCCGCGGGCACGCTGGCCATGACCCCGCGGCCAGGGCAGCGCCTCAACGTGGTGGAGACGCTCCGCGCGGCGGCGCCCTGGCAGAAGCTCCGGCGGCGCGGCGAGGGGCCCGTGCAGGTCCGGAAGAGCGATTTCCGGGTGACGCGCTTTCGCCAGAAGACCGAGACCCGCGTGATCTTCTGCGTCGATGCCTCGGGCAGCGCCGCGCTCCGGCGCCTCGCGGAGGCCAAGGGCGCCGTCGAGCGCGTGCTCGCCGATTGCTACGTGCGCAGGGACCACGTGGCGATGCTGGCCTTCCGCGGCTCCGGGGCGGAGCTCGTGCTGCCCCCGACGCGCTCGCTCACCCGCGCGCGGCGGGAGCTGGCCGGCATGGCCGGAGGCGGCACCACCCCCATCGCGGCGGGGCTCGATGCGGCCCGTGCGCTCGCCCTCGACGCCCGGCGCCGCGGGCAGACGCCGCTGGTCGTCGTGATGACCGACGGGCGCGCGAACGTGGCGCGGGACGGGCGCCCAGATCCCGCGGCGGCGCGGGAGGACGCCCTGACCTCGGCCCGAGCGCTGCGGTCGGAGGGCATCGCCTGCCTCTTCCTCGACACGGCGCCGCGGCCGCGGCCGCGCGGGCGGGCGCTCGCCGAGGCGCTCGGGGCCCGCTACCTGCCGCTTCCCTACCTCGACGCCGCCGGGGTCTCGCGCGAGGTGCAAGGCCTCGCGCGCGCGGGCGTCGCATGAGCACCTTCGTGGAGGCCGGCGGGATTCGCTGGCGCCTCCGCGAGGCGGGAGCCGGCCCGGTGCTGCTGGCGCTGCACGGGACCGGCGCGTCCGGGCACTCCTTCGAACCGGTGCTCCAGTGGCTCGGCGAGCAGCATCGGGTGATCGTGCCGGACCTTCCGGGGCACGCCGAGACGCGCGTCGGGTCCCGCGCCGACCTCTCGCTCCGGGGCATGGCCTCGAGCGTGGCCACCCTGATGCAGGCCATGGACGCGCAGCCGGCGGCCCTCCTCGGGCACTCGGCGGGCGCCGCCGTCGCCCTCGAGCTGGTGCGCCAGGGGCGCGTCCGGCCCGAGCGCGTCATCGGGCTCGCTCCAGCGCTGACGCCGCTGAAGGGCATGGCGCGCGCGGTTTTTCCCCGGGCCGCCGGCCTGCTGGCCAAGAGGGCGCCGGCGAGGGCCATCTCCGCCCGCTTTCGGCGGGCCGGGAGCGCGCGCGGCATCCTCCTCGGGACCGGCGCGCTCCTCGACCCCGCGGGCATCGAACGCTACCGCGAGCTCGCGAACCAGCCAGCGCACGTGAAGTCCGTGCTCGAGATGCTCGCGGCCTGGGACCTCGGTCCGCTCTACGCCGCGCTGCCGAGCCTCGACGTGCCCGTGCTCTTCCTCGCTGGGGAGCGCGATCGGGCCGTGCCGCTGGACCAGATCCGGGACGCCGCGGCGCGGCTGCCCCGGGCCCGGCTCCTCGCGGTGCGGGGTGCCGGACACCTCCTCCACGAGGAGCGCCCGGAACGCGTCGGCCCCCTGCTCCGGGACGCCCTCACGCGTCCACCGGACGAAACGCCCGGCAGCGTCACTTTTGCTTGACACGCAGTAGCGTCCAGATAGATTTACACTCCAGTGGACGGCGCTGCGTCCGTCCCCTGCGCGTTTGACTCGCTTCGTTCCTCTGACCCGCCCGTGGTGAGGGACGAGCGTGGCGGCGAAGACCTGTGCCCGACGCGTGCGAATCCGGCCTAAGAGCCACGAATTCCTGGGAGGATGAATGTCCCTTCTGAGCTTTGAGCGCCGCTATCGCGTGCGCGGAGGAACCCTGGTCGGGGGCGATCTCTTCGATTTCTGGGTCGGGCCCTTTTATGTCGGATTCTTCGGGTTCACGACGATCTTCTTCACGCTAGTAGGGACCGCGTTGATCCTGGTGGAGGGTTTCCGAACGGGGACCTGGAACATCTGGAAGCTTAACGTCGCACCGCCGGCCATGGAGTACGGCCTCGGCTTCGCCCCACTGGCCGAAGGCGGCATCTGGCAGCTCGTGACCATGTGCGCGGTCGGTGCCTTCGGGTCCTGGGCGCTTCGGCAGGTCGAAATCAGCCGAAAACTGGGCATGGGCTACCACGTGCCCTTCGCCTTCAGCGTGGCCGTCTTCGCCTACGTGACGCTCGTCGTCATCCGGCCCGTGCTGCTCGGCGCCTGGGGACACGGCTTCCCCTACGGCATCTTCACGCACCTCGATTGGGTGTCGAACATCGGGTACCAGTACCTGCATTTCCACTACAATCCCGCCCACATGATCGCCGTGACCTTCTTCTTCACGACGACCCTCGCGCTCTCCCTTCATGGCGGTCTCATCCTCTCCGCCCTCAACCCTCAGCCAGGAGAGCGCGTGAAGACGCCGGAGTACGAGGACTCCTTCTTCCGTGACTTCATCGGCTACTCGATCGGAGAGCTCGGCATTCACCGCCTCGGGCTCTTCCTCGCGCTGAACGCCGGCATCTGGAGCGCCATTTGCATCGTCGCCAGCGGCCCCTTCTGGACGAAGGGCTGGCCGCAGTGGTGGGACTGGTGGCTCGAGCTCTCGGTCTGGAACATCTGAGTCTGGAGACGACGCAATGGCCCAGTACCAGAACATTTTCACGCAGATCGTCGTCAAGGGACCCGTCGAGGAGCCGCCCAAGTTCCGCGGCCAACGGGAACCCCAGCCCGAAGCCTTCGACTCCCGCGTCAACCGCACCGGTGTCGCGAAGATCATCGGCTTCTTCGCGAACCCGCAGATCGGCCCGATCTACCTCGGTAAGATTGGCCTTCTGTCGGTCTTCAGCTTCCTGATCGCCTTCGAGATCATCGGCTGGAACATGATGGCCTCGGTGGACTGGAGCCCGACCCAGTTCATCCGGAAGCTGCCCTGGCTGGCCCTCGAGCCGCCGCCGCCCTCCTACGGCCTGAGCCTGCCGCCCATGAACGACGGCGGCTGGTGGATCATGGCGGGCTTCTTCCTGACCCTCTCGATCATCCTGTGGTGGGTCCGCACCTACAAGCGGGCCAAGGCCCTGGGCATGGGCACGCAGGTGGCCTGGGCCTTCGCGGGCGCCATCTGGCTCTACCTGGTCCTCGGCTTCTTCCGGCCGCTCCTCATGGGGAGCTGGGGTGAGGCGGTGCCCTTCGGCATCTTCCCGCACCTCGACTGGACCGCGGCCTTCTCGCTCCGCTACGGCAACCTCTTCTACAACCCCTTCCACGCACTCAGCATCGCGTTCCTCTACGGGTCGACGCTCCTCTTCGCGATGCACGGGGCGACGGTGCTCGCGCTCGGCCACATCGGCGGCGAGCGGGAGATCGGACAGGTCGTCGACCGCGGCACGGCGGCGGAGCGCGGCGCGCTCTTCTGGCGCTGGACCATGGGCTTCAACGCGACCTTCGAGTCCATCCACCGCTGGGCCTGGTGGTTCGCCGTGCTCACGCCGGTCACCGGCGGCATCGGCATCCTCCTGACGGGCACGGCGGTCGACAACTGGTACCAGTGGGCGATCAAGCACGCCTACGTCGCGGACTACCCGG
>JBCDGX010000144.1:0-10402 GCA_038750805.1 Myxococcota bacterium | reverse complement strand
GCAGGAGGCGCCCGCCGAGCGTCGGGCGCCGGGCGGCGCCGAGCACGCCGAAGGGGCTCTGCGCGCCGCGCACGAGGCGCCGGAGGTGCCCGGCGGCCTCCTCGGCGTCGTGAAGGGGGAGGGCGCCGGCCGCGAGGGCCTCGAGGTCCACGTCGTCGTCGCCCTCGCGGACGCGCCCGAGCCCGTGAAGGAGCGCGTCGCCCTCCGGGTCCTCGGGGCGTTCCGGGGGCGCTTCGACGAGCGTTTCGAAGAGCCGATGCACCTCGGCGCGGTGGGCGCCGAGCGCCGCCTCGAAGGCCCGGGCGTTCTCGAAGCCGAGGGAGCGCGCGAAGCCCTCCCGGGCCTCTCCGGTGGGGATCGCGTGGGTCTGGTAGCCGGCCACCATGTGCACGCGATGCTCGACGCTTCGAAGGAGGGCCCAGGCGGCGGTCAGCGCGTCCCGTTCGGCGGTGCTCACGAAGCCGAGGCGGTGGAGCCGGACGAGCGCGTCCATGGTCCCCGTGACGCGGAGCGCGGGGTGGAGCCCGCCCCATACGAGCTGCAGGCTCTGTACGAAGAACTCGAGCTCGCGGATGCCACCAACGCCGAGCTTCACGTCACCCTTCGGGTCCGCGCGGAGCTCCCGGCGACTCCGCAGCACCATGCCGTGCATGGCCGCGGCGACGCTCGGATCCGGCTGCCGCCGCCAGATGAAGGGCGCGAGCATGGCGAGCATCTCGCCGCCGAAGGCCCGGTCGCCGGCGATGGGCGAGGCGCGCATCAGCGCCCCGCGCTCCCAGGTGCGGCCGAAGGTCTCGTAGTAGCGCTCAGCGCCGGCGAGGCTCATCGAGAGGGGCCCGGCGCTGCCCGCGGGGCGGAGGCGGAGGTCCACGCGGAAGACGAAGCCATCGCGGGTCACCTCGCCGAGGGCCTTCGCCGTGCGGCGCGCGATGCGCGCAAAGGCCTCCGCGGGGGTGTCGTCGCCGTCCCCGACGCGGCCCTCGTCGGTCCCGTGGAAGAAGATGAGGTCGACGTCGCTCCCGAAGTTCAGCTCGAGGCCGCCGAGCTTGCCCATGCCGAGGACGGTCATCGGGATGGGGCGGCCCTCCCCATCGACGATGGGCCCCCGCGCGGCCTCGACCGCACGCCGGCAGCTGCGGAGCGCCGCGTCCGTGGCGGCGGCGGCGAGCGCGGCCAGGTCCGCGGCGGTGCGGTCCACGTCCGCCAGGCGGAGGACCTCGCGGAGGGCCACGCGGACCACGGCCTCGTGGCGCAGGCGCCGCAGCGCGCGGTGGAGCTCGGGCCCGTCGTCCACCTCGCGGCCGACCCGCGCGAGGCGCCGGGCGAAGTCCGCGGCGTCCTCCTCGCGCTCGAGGGGGCTCGCGAGGGCCCGCGCCGGCAGCGTCGGGTCGCCCCGCACGAGCGAGAGGAGCGAGGGCGCATGCGCCGCGAGCGTGGCGACGACGTCCAGCTCGCGGCGGGCCGCGGCGGGCCGGGCCATCCGATGGCGTTCGAGCGCCGGCGCACCCGGCGCGGCCCCCGGATGGGTGACCCGGAGGTAGGGGGTTTCGTCCTCCTCGTTCATGGCCGCGGCCCACGAGGGTGCCACGGGGGCGGAGGTCCCGGGGAGGCCGCGTTTGACGCCCCCGGGGGCGTGGAGTAGGCCTCGGGGACTTTGGCGTCCGGGGCCTCCCCGCGGCCGCCTCGACCGCGTCGAATGGGGACCGTGGCCGGCCGGCTCGGGACCCCGCTCCGGGCCTTCTCACGGGGCTCGGGCCGGCGTGGAAGAGAGCGGTGCCCTTCGGGGTTCGGGCACCGTCACGCACCCTCCCTCCCCGATTCACGCTCATGCTGACGATTCTCGAGCTCTTCGCTTCGCTCCAGCCCGCGGCTGCCCCCGCCGCGGGTGGCGGCGGCGGGGCTGCGGCGGCTGGACCCGCGGGCGCCTGCGCTGGTGGCGCCGGTGGCCTGGCCTTTCCGCTGCTCCTCCTCGTCGTCTTCTACTTCGTCCTCATCCGGCCGCAGCAGAAGCAGCAGCGGGAGCGCGACGACATGCTGAAGGCGCTCGCCAAGGGCGACATCGTGCGCACGAACGGCGGTATTCGCGGCGAGATCTCCGACCTCGACGCGCGCACCGTGACCCTCAAGATCGCGGACCGTACGAAGGTCAACGTGCTCCGCACCGCCATCATGGGCCTCGACGCGAAGCTGGCGGAAACCGAAGCCGCCACCGCCCCTCGCGCCAAATCCGACGCCGACGCCAAGAAGGACGGCGACGCCGCCAGCGCCTGAGCGCGCCGCACCCCCGAGCTCCCCATGGATCGTTCCTGGTATCTCCGGTTCTCCGCGGTCGCCGCGGCCGTGATCTTCGCTTTCCTGGCCCTCTGGCCGAGCCTGCCGAAGGACTTCTTCCCCGAAGCCCCCGAGTTCGTGCAGCGCAACTTCGCCGGGCGGATCAGCCCGGGCCTCGACATCAAGGGCGGCCTCCGCCTGATGTACGAGGTCGAGGTCGACGAGTACATCCGTGACCGTCGCGACCGCGAGTCCGAGCGCATGCTCCGCGAGCTCGGCGTCCTGCTCGGCGAGATCGACGAGGACGAGCTCTCGAACGCGAGCCGCGACCAGCTGGTCAAGGTGCGCGAGCGCGTCACCGTGCAGCGCGTCGGGCGGCTCAAGGTTCGCCTCGTCTTCGAGGACCAGGGCGACCTCGACGCCTTCGACACCGAGTGGCTCGACGCGCGCTTCCCGGACCTCCGGCTCACGGGCCGGGACGGGCTCCAGGTGGACCTCACCATGCGCGAGTCGCGCACCGAGGAGCTCCGGGAGACCGCCGTGCAGCAGGCCGTGCGGACCGTCGGCGAGCGCATCGACGTGCTCGGCCTTCGCGAGGCCACGGTCATCGGCCGCGAGACGGACATCATCGTCGAGGTGCCGGGCGCCGAAGAGGAGCAGTTCGACCAGATCCGCCAGATCATCCAGCGGACGGCGCAGCTGCAGTTCAAGGTCCTCGACGACCCCTCGACCTTCCTGAACGACTCGGTCGACCAGGCCAGCCTCCCCGAGGGCATCACGCTCCGGACCGAGGACGCGCCGGCGGGCGAGACCGCGCCGAGCGTGACCTCCTACTACCTCGAGGCCATCGGCCCCGATTGCGACGAGGTGGCGGCCGCGGAGCGCGACGCCTGCGTGCCCGTGCGCCAGACCCTGGACGCCTACATCGCCACCCTCGAGGTGCCGGACGACCACGAGCTCGTCCTCAAGCAGCTCGACCGCCGCGAGCAGCCGCGCATCGAAAACGGCGAAGAGGGCTGGCGCACGTACTACGTCTTCTCGGTCACGGACGTGACCGGTGAGGACGTCGACGACGCGCAGGTCACCTTCGACACGCAGCGGGGCAACCAGCCCATCGTCGCGCTCACCTTCAACTCGACGGGCGCCGCCGAGTTCGAGGAGCTCACGGGCGCGAACATCAAGAAGCGCATGGCCATCGTGCTCGACGGCCGCGCCGAGTCCGCGCCGGTCATCCAGGACCGCATCGGCGGCGGCCGGGCGACGATCACGCTCGGCTCCGGCGACTACAACGAGGTCCTCGACGAGGCGAACCAGCTCGTCGTCGTGCTCCGCGCGGGCGCGCTCCCGGCGCCGCTCCGCCCGGCCAACGAGCAGCTCATCGGGCCGACGCTCGGTCAGGACTCGGTCGCCAAGGGCGCCCAGGGCGCGCTCGTCGGCGTGCTCCTCGTCCTGATCTTCATGGCGCTCTACTACGAGGTGGCGGGGCTCGTCGCCGACGTGATGGTGCTCCTGAACCTGCTCTTCCTGCTGGCCATGATGGCCGCGTCGGAGGCGACGCTGACCCTGCCCGGCGTGGCGGCCATCGCGCTCACCGTCGGCATGGCCGTCGACGCGAACGTGCTGATCACCGAACGCATCCGCGAGGAGCTGAGGAACGGAAAGACGGCGCGCGCCGCCGTCGATCAGGGCTTCGGGCGCGCTTTCTGGTCGGTCATCGACAGCCAGCTCACGACGTTCATCGCGGGCGTCGTCCTCTTCCAGTACGGCACGGGGCCCATCAAGGGCTTCGCGGTCATGCTGATGTTCGGAATCGTCAGCTCGCTCTTCACGGGCATCTTCTGCTCGAAGGTGATGCTCGACTGGGTGGTCCGGGGTCTCCGGGTCAAGCGCCTCCGGGTCGGCTGAGCGGAGTCATCGAGCCATGGAAATCATCAAGCCCGGTACGCTCATCGACTTCATGCGGTACCGCACCCCCGTGGTCGCGGTGTCCGTCACGCTGGTCGTCCTCTCGATCGCGAGCCTCTTCTACCCGAAGCCCAACTACGGCATCGATTTCGCCGGCGGCACGGAGCTTCAGCTCGCCTTCCAGGGCGACGTGGGCCCCGGCGAGCTGCGCGAGGAGCTCGGCGAGCTCGGCTATCGCGGCGCGGACGTGGTCAGCGTCGAGGGCCGCGAGAACACCTACATGCTCCGCATCCGCGAGGTCACGACCTTCGGGCAGGAGCAGGTGACGGCCGTCGAGGGCGCGCTCGATGGCGCCTTCGGCGAGGGCACGGTCCGCGAGGTCCGCGTCTCGCCGGGCGGCGACAAGCTCACGATCCGCCTGACCCGCGGCAAGCAGGACGCGGACTACGGGCTCGTGGCCGACGCGCTCCGCGGCGAGGGGCTCTCGCTGCGCGCGGTGAGCGGCGCCGACGATTTCGCCGAGGACGACCCCCGGCGCTTCGTGCAGGACCTCGCGGGCTCCGAGGACGCGCGCTACGAGGTGCTGCTCGAGGGCGTGGGCGACGAGCTCGTCGCGAACCTTCAGGAGCGCCTCGGCGAGCGCGGTCCGGACACCCCCGAGCGCATCGAGTGGGTCGGCCCGAAGGCCGGCGAGCAGCTGCGCGACGCGGCCGTGAAGAGCCTGCTCTACGCCATCGCCTTCATCATGGTCTACGTCGCCTTCCGCTTCGACCTGCGCTTCGCGCCGGGCGGCGTGCTGGCGATGTTCCACGACGCGGTCATCACCCTGGGCATCTACGTGCTGGTCCAGAAGGAGGTGAACCTGACGACGGTCGCCGCCCTTTTGACCATCTTGGGCTATTCGATCAACGACACGATCGTCGTCTACGACCGCATCCGCGAGAACATGGGGCGGCTCAAGGACCGCTCGCTGCGCGAGCTGATTAACCTGAGCACCTCGCAGATGCTCAGCCGGACCATCGTCACCAGCGGCACCACGCTGCTCAGCGTCATCGCCTTCTTCATCTGGGGCACCGACGTGATCCGCGACATCGCCTTCGCGCTCTTCTGCGGCATCCTCATCGGGACCTACTCATCCATCTACATCGCGGCTCCGGTCACCGAGTACATGGACAAGCGCTTCTTCAGCCCCGAGGCCCAGAAGAAGGCCAAGCGCCGCCGCGCCGCCGCCAGCGCCTGAGCCGCGCTTTCGTCCTTCGCGACGCGCGCTTCCCGCCGGGGATCGCGCGTTTCGCGTTTTCGGAGGGCGTTCCCCGATGGCGGGCGTGCCCCGATCGTGTATGGTCACTCCGTGGCCCTACGTGACGTGACCATGCGGCGGCGAGACCCCGGGACGCGGGCATGAGCGCGGGGCTGGCGGCCTCCGCGGGCATGGACGGCGCGACGGCGCCCGCGTGGATCGCGCCCGAGGCGGACGTGGGAGCGGCGCGTGAGCTGGCGCTGGCCTGCGGCGTCGGCCCGGCCCTCGCTCAGGTGCTCCTCCAGCGGGGCATGGGCGAGCCCGAGGAGGCGCGCGCCTATCTCGACCCGCGCCTCGGGGCGCTGAGCTCCCCCGCGGACATGGCCGACCGGGACGTCGCGGCGGACCGCCTGGCGCGGGCGTGCCGCGCCGGGGAGCGCGTGGTCGTCTTCGGCGATTACGACGTCGACGGGTCGACGAGCGCCGCCATCGTGGCGGACGTGCTCGAGGCGCTCGGGGCCGACGTCGTGGCCTACGTCGCGAACCGCTTCCAGGGCGGCTACGGCTTCAGCGAGCCAGCGCTCCGCAAATGCCTCGCCGCGTCGCCGGGGCTGATCGTGACCTGCGATTGCGGCTCGAGCGACCACGAGCGCATCGCGATGGCGCGGGCCGCGGGCGTCGACGTGATCGTCGTCGACCACCACCTCGTGCCCGCCGAGCCGCTCCCGGCGCTCGCCTTCCTCAACCCGCACCGGCCCGACTGCGGCTTCGCCTTCAAGGGCATGTGCTCGGCGGGGCTTGCCATGAGCGTCGGGGCGGCCGTGCGGCAGGCTCTGGGCGCGAAGCTCGACCTCCGGGCCTGGCTCGATCTGGTGGCGCTCGGCACCGTCGCGGACGTCGCTCCGCTCCGCGGCGACAACCGCACGCTGACGCGGGCCGGGCTTCGGCTCCTCGCGTCGCGGAAGGCGCGGCCGGGGGTCGCGGCGCTCCGGGAGAACGCTCGCCTCCGCCCGGGCACGCCCATCGGCGCGCACGAGATCGCGTTCCGGCTGGCGCCGCGGCTCAACGCGGCGGGCCGCCTCGGGGACCCGACCGTGACCCTGGATCTGCTCCGCGCGAGGAGTGCGCCGCGGGCGCGCATGCTCGCGGCGAAGATCGAGCAGCTCAACGAGCAGCGGAAGGCCATCGAACGGCGCATCACGGAGGAGGCCTGCGCGCAGGTCGAGGCCGTGTACGGCCGCCGACCCGAGCACGGCGTGGTCGTCGCCCAGGAGGGCTGGCATCGGGGCGTGGTCGGCATCACCGCGGCGCGGCTGGTCGATCGCTTCCACGTCCCCGCGGTGGTCATCGCGATGGAGGACGGGGTCGGCCACGGCAGCGGCCGGACGCCGGACGGCTTCCACCTCCATCGCGCGCTCAGCGATTGCCGCGCGCTGCTCCTCAAGTTCGGGGGGCACGCGGCGGCGGCGGGCCTGACCGTCGAGGCCCCGCGCCTCGACGCGCTGCGCGCCGCCTTCGCCGACGTGGCTCCCCGCGACGATGCGGCCGCGCCCACGCCGGAGGCCGACGTGACGCTCGGCGGGCCGCTGCCCCTCCCGGGAGCCGAAGAGCTCCGCCGCCTCGAGCCCCTCGGGGAGGGCAACCCGGCGCCGCGCTTCGCGCTCCCGGACGCCGAGATCCTCGACGCCCGCTCGGTGATGGACGGCCAGCACCTCAAGCTCCGCGTCCGCTTCGAAGGGCGTGTGCTGAGCGCCTTCGGCCGCGACATGGCCCACCTCCTCGACGAGGGCATCGACGAGAAGGGCCGCCGCGTCACGCTGCTGGGCCCGCTACGCCCCGACGGCTGGCGGGGCGGCGACGCCATCGAGATGGACGTCGCTCACGTGCTCCGCGCTCAATAGCCCTCGAAGGGATCGTCGGCGGCGCGCGCCACGGCGGCCCAGAGCGCGTCGAGGTCGACCTTGAGCCCGGGGCAGCCGCGCACTTCGAGGTCGCCGCCCTTGGCGCTCGTGGCCCGCGCGTAGCGGCCCCGCGCGTCGAGCTCGAAGACCTCGGCGGAGCGCAGCGCCGGGTTCAGGATCCAGTACGTCTCTACGCCCAAGGCGGCGTAATCGTGGAGCTTCTCGACGGCGTCGCGGCGCGCGTCGCGCGGGTGCGGGGCCACGACCTCGACCACGAGGCTCGGCGGGTGGTCGAGGAGCGCGTCGTCGGGTCCGGGGGCCGGCGCCCCGGGCAGGTAGATGCTCAGGTCGGGCTTCCGGCCCCGCCCGATGCCGACGGCGAGCTTGGCCTCGGAGCCGAGCACGAGCCCCCCGTGGGCGCGAAGCCAGCCGTAGAGGCGCGAGAGCAGCCAGGTGACGACGGTCTCGTGGTCGCGGGTGGGCTCTTCCTCGGGGACGAGGACGCCCTCGACGAGCTCGCCGCGCACGTCCTCCGGGAGCGCAGCCCACTCCGCGAGGCTCATGCCGGGTCGGTCCGTTCCGTCGTTCACGCGAGTACCCTAAACGCGGACGGTACCTTCGCTGCCCCCCGCGCGGCTAGCGCCCGGTCCACACGGGCTCGCGTTTCTCCACGAAGGCCTTCAGCCCTTCGCGCGCGTCCTCCGTGCCGAGGATCGCGAAGAGCTGCTCCCGGAGATAGGGAAGGGCCTCGTCGAGGGGCAGGGCCGCCTGCCGGTGGAAGGCCCGGAGGCCCATGCGGATCGCCGTCGGCGATTGCGCCGCGAGCGTGGCCGCGAGCTCTGCCGTCGCCGCGTCGAGGGCGTCGTCCGGCACCACCTCCCCGACGAGCCCCACGCGCTGCGCCTCGGTGGCGCTCATACGCTCGCCGACGAGCATCATGCGCATCAGCTCCCTCCGCGGGACGAGGTTCTGCAGGAGCGCCATGATCATCATGGGGAAGATCCCGCGCTTCACCTCCGGCGTTCCGAGCTTCGCGCTCTCGCAGGCGATGGCGAAATCGCAGGCGGCGACGATGCCGAGCCCGCCGCCGTAGCAATGCCCCGGCACGCGCGCGATGGTCGGCTTCCCGAGGTCGCGGAAGCGGAGCAGCAGATCGAGGAAATCCCCCTTCGGCGCGAGGCCTTCCCCCGCGCGCATCTGCTTCAGATCGCCGCCGGCGCTGAAGGCGTTTCCGGCCCCCGTCAGGACCACGACCCTTACGGCGTCGTCGTCCTTCGCGTCGTCGAGCGCGTAGAGGAGCTCGTTCACCATGGCCGGGCCGAGGGGGTTCTTCCGCTCCGGCACGTTCATCGTCAGCGTCGCGACGCCATCCGAGGCGTCGACGAGAAGGCTCCGATAATCCCTGGCTTCCATGGGTCGGACCCTAGCCGAACCCTCCCGGCTCGGGGACGCGCCTTTTCGGCGCGCCAGGTTTTTCGCCCCCGGCGCGAACGATAGGCGACCTTCTTGCCACCCAAGGGGGAACAGAATTCCCGCTGCCGTCCGTGTGTGTCGGCGATTGCGGCATGCGTGGGCCACGACTAGGCTCCGCGCCGACTGGAGGGGACGTGGCGTACCAGCGAGCCTTCGACACGATGAGTCAGCGGACGAGCGCATCCCGCGGCGCGACCTTTGTTCTCGCCCTCGGCATGGCCTTCGCCGCCCTGGGGGCGACGCCGGCCGCGGCCCAGACGGATCCGCCCCCGGCGACCGCTCAGCAGATCGACGCGCGCCCCAAGGGCACCATCGGCGGCGCGCTGATCGGCGCCGAGCTCGGCTTCATGTTCCCGGCGCTCCTCGGCCGCGCCGTGCCCGCGCTGCACGACACCTGGTCCTTCATCGTCTTCCCGACGGTCTTCGCCGGCGGCGGCGCCGTGGCGGGCTGGTTCCTCCTCGACGACCCGAACCGTCCCGAGGCGGCCGTCGGCGTCCTGGCCTTCGGTTTGGCCCTCGTCGTGCCCACGCTCGTCGTGACGCTGGTGTCCACGGCCTACGACCCGGACCGCGACATCGAGCCGCCCTCGAACCCGCCCGCGCCGGACGAAGCCGCCGAAGGGGAGCCCGCCGAGGCTGCCCACGTGCCGCGCGAGGCCGTCGACGAGCGGGTGGTCGCCATGCGCGCTGGGACCGGGCTCCTCCGGCTCCAGGGCGGCGCGCTTCGCCTCGGCCTGCCCGGCGTGAGCGTCGTGCCCCGCTACAGCCCGCAACAGCTCGCGCTCTACGGCGGCGAGCAGGATCACGAGATCCGGCTGAGCCTCTTCAGCGGCGCGTTCTGAGCGTCCTCGCCCGCGTTCGTCGAACGCTCCGCGAGCGCCGGCTCGTCCGCTCCGGCGAACGGGTGCTCGTCGCCTGCAGCGGGGGCGGAGACAGCGTCGCGCTCACGCGCCTGCTCGCGCGCCTGGCCCCGGAGCTGGGCCTCGAGCTCCACGTCGCCACCGTCGACCACGGCCTCCGGGCCGGGAGCGGCCGCGAGGCCTTGCTCGTCGCCGCGCTGGCGCGCCGCCTCGGCCTCGACCACGTCACGCTGCCGGTGAAGGTGGCCGCCGGGTCCCTGCAGGCGCAGGCCCGCGTCGCCCGCTACGCCGCGCTCCGCGCCCATGCCCGCCGCCTGGGCACTCGCCGCATCGCCGTCGGCCACACCCTCGACGACCAGGCCGAGACCGTGCTCTACCGCGCCCTCCGCGGGGCGGGCATCGAGGGGCTCGCGGGCATCGCGCCGGCCCGGCGGGACGGGGTCGTGCGCCCGCTCCTCGACTGTCGCCGGGCCGCGCTTCGCGCCCACCTCCGGCACCTCGGGGAGACCTGGGTCGAGGACCCGAGCAACGCCGACCCACGCTTCGCCCGCGCGCGCCTGCGGGCCTTCTGGGGCGAGCTCGAGGCCATCGACCCCCGCGCCGCGGAGCATCTCGCCCACCTGGCCGACGACGCGCGCGCGGCCCGCGGGAGCCTCGCGTCGCGCGCGCGCCGCTGGCAGCTCCGCGCCGAGCGGGGCGGCGCGCTCCGGCTCTCCGTGCTTCGGGCCATAGCACCCGCCGCCGCGTCGCGG
>JBCDGX010000143.1:0-10418 GCA_038750805.1 Myxococcota bacterium | reverse complement strand
GCCTGGCACCTCGCGGGGCGCCCGCAGCCCGATCATCGGCCTTGGGGCAGCTTCGAGGCCTGGGGGCGCGTCGTGCGCTGCGTGATGCTCTGGGCGGGTCTCGGCGACCCGTGCGCCTCGCAGAGCGATAAGCCCCGGGACATCGACCCTGCGACCGAGGAAGGGCGGGAGCTCGTACGGGCGCTGCTCGAGCTGCAGCAGCCCCGGATGAAGCGCACCACCAAGCAGCTCATGGGCGAGTACGAGAGCGGCGCCCCGGGGCTTGTCGAGTGGATCGACGCACGCGCCTCCGAGGCGAACAGGGCCGCAAACAGCCAGCGCCTCGGAAAGTGGCTCAGCCGCTACGAGGGCCTCGTGACCGAGGATCACCAGCTCCGCTCGGCGATGGGGCACCGAAAGACGAAGCTGTGGTTCCTGTACCCAGTTGGGGACGGGCAAGAGGCCGCTTCGGAGGGAGTGCGCTCTCCCGGCGACTCCCTCCACACTCCCTCCACCACCACCCACGTCGAAGAGTTCCGCTCGTACCACAACGAGTTCAGTGACGAAGTCGACCCCCGGGACTCGTTCTGATGGCGCTTGGAGGGAGTGAAGGGCGCTCACGGAGGGAGTGTGGAGGGAGTGCGAAGGCCGATTTCGGCGCACTCCCTCCGTACTTTGGTAAGCGATTCCGTTTGCTTGGCGGTTTCGGAGGGAGTGGGAGGGAGTCAGAAGCTACCCTATGCGTGCGCGGGCGCGCGCGCATGCGCGCATGGAGGTGGAAAACACTCCCTCCCACTCCCTCACTCCCTCCAACCCCCCACTTGCCAGGTCGGGTTCTCGAGGCGATGATCTTCATCGAGCGGGGGTCACCTGCCGTCCCCTGGGCGGCTGGAGGTTGACCCGTGCATCACGAACGCCGCTGGCTGCTCGCCGCCTCGCTCTTCGCCGCCCTCGCCCTCGTGGGCTGCGCTGGCATCGCCTGGGGGCCACCGGCCCTCTGGCTCCCCTCGATCCTCCTCGTGGCCACCGGCACGGGGTTGCTGCTCGGCTGCATCACCCAGCTCGCCCGGCGGTGAGCAAGGGCATCAAGCCGGGCACCCGCTTCGGCCGCTGGACGGTGGTGGGCCCGCTCCCCTCCCGCCGGCGGTCGGGCACGCTGCGGCGCCGCTCGAAGGTGCGGTGCGTGTGCAGCCACGAGCAGTCAGCCTGGGACGCCGAGCTCACCAACGGCCGGACGCATGGGTGCAGCTCGAGGGAGTGCATGCACCGGTGGGACACCCTCCAGCTGCTCCGCCCCTCGCTCCTCATCCTCGGCCACACCGAGGAGGAGGTCGACGAGGTGTGCGCCATCTGGCTTCGCGCCCTCGCCAAGCTCCGGGCCGGGTCGCTCGAGGAGCCTCCCAGCCTCCCGCTCGGCGAGCTCCACCAGCTCGTGCTCTTCGGGGTCGACTAGAGGAGGCGTGAGATGTCACGGACGGCGCGGGAGAGAACGGCTAGTACACACGGGATGCTCGACCCGACGACGGCCACCCTTGATGAAGTCTCGGCCGCCTTCCCGCCTGGTGCGATTGTCCAGTTTCGACCCTACGCAGGCCGGAATCCCTGGTACCTGGGGGTCATCGCGCCGTCGCCACCGCAGAAGTTCGACGGTTTGTGGTGCATCCGGCTGACCCGGATGGAGCATAGCTACGGGCGCGGCAAGGTAGGCGCGGCCCCCGTTCGCGGCGTGACCGTCATTTCCCCGCCCACGGCAACATCCCGCTAGGCGAGCTCCATCAGCTCGTGCTCTTCGGGGTCGGGGACTAATCGTCCGCCGACTCGAGCAGCGCTCCCGCCGCGTACACCTCACCCGTCAGCTCGGCCACGAGCTGACGCTGCTTCTCGGTGACGGCGAGCAGCTTGCTCAGCCTGCCCTCGAGGTCATGCAGGAGCTTCTTCTGCAGGGCCAGGTGTTCGCCCGACTCCAGACCAGGGTTCGTCGTGTCCACGATCATTGTGACGACAGTTCACTTGGGCTTTGAAGCGGACCGAGCCGTCCGGGCCGTGCGTTGAGTCGCCGACTCGACGCCGGCGCGGGCAGGGTGCTCGTCGTCACCTCCAAGGACGGATCGATACCCAGCCCCCGGGCGCGCTGCCTCCTCCCCCCGAGGGGCGTGCCTGGGGGCACCCCTATGGCACCCCCGCCGCCCGGGACCCCCACCCCCTGTTTTTTCTGAATGATTCCGGGCCCCGGGCTGGCCAACCCTTTTTCTCGCACGATGAAACCAGCCCTATATAGGCCGTTGGCACGCTTCGTGGCCGCGGTTCGGCCATGGCGCTGAGCCCGGTGAAGCTCGAGGACGCCGTCGTCGAGACGCTCGCGGCCGCGATCGAGAAGGGCACGACGGTGAAGCTCGCGTGCCTCGAGGCGGGCATCTCGCGGGTGACCTTCTGGCGCTGGCTCAAGGAGGGCGCGAAGGACGAGGCCGACGAGGAGCTCCAGCTCTTCGCGCTTCGGATGGAGCGCGCGCTGGCGAAGGCGGAGAACACGCTCGTTCAGGTCGTCCGCAACGGCAAGGACATCAAGGGGCAGCCCGACTGGAAGGCCGCCGCCCACATGCTCGCCGTCCGGAACCCGAAGGAGTTCGCGAAGCGCACGGTCAACGAGCACATCATCAGCGCCGGGGTCGAGAGCTTCATGGATCAGCTGCTCCCGCTGCTCAGCGAGAGCGCGCGCGCGGAGGTCGTCGATGTCACTGCCCGTCTCAAGGGAGTGGGTGACGAAGTGGCTGGCGAAGACGAGGCCTGAGCGCGCGAACGCGCGTCTCGCTCGCTACGCCGACGACCCGGCGGCGTTCGCCGAGGAGGTCCTTGGCCTGACGGTCTGGTCGAAGATGCGGGTGCTCTTCGAGCTCGTCCGCGACCATATGCGCGTCGCCGTGCGCTCCGGGCACAAGTGCTCGAAATCGACCTCGGCCGTCGTCGTCGCGCTCTGGTGGTGCCTCGTCCATCCCGGCGACCAGACGCTCGTGATCCTCACGGCGCCGAGCGCGCACCAGATCGAGAACATCCTCTGGGAGGAGCTCCGCCGCCGGCTGCGGCACATGAAGAAGGTCAACCCCTCCCTCCGTGCGGCCATCGGCCCCGAGCTCGGGAAGGCGCCGCACCGGGGCTTCCGGCTCTTCAACGGCGCGCGCATCGTCGGCATCTCGACGAACCAGCCCGAGCGTCTCGCCGGCATTTCCGCGGCGAAGCTGCTCTTCATCATCGACGAGGCGAGCGGCTTCGAGGACGCGCTCTGGGAGGTCGTCCAGGGCAACGAGGCGACCGGCGCACGCGTGCTCGCGATCTCGAACCCGACGCGGCCGGACGGTTGGTTCGCCGACGCCTTCCGGGGGCGCGGCGAGTTCGCGACGCTGCACATCTCGAGTGAGGAGACGCCGAACATCCAGGCGGGGAAGATCGTCATCCCCGGGCTCGCGACGCCGGAGTGGCTCGAGCGCTTCCGCCGGGAGTACGGGCCCGAGCCCGAGAAGTACCTGCTCGACCGGCGCTACAAGGTGCGCGTGCTCGGCGAGTTCCCCGACTCGACCGAGGACTCGATCATCAAGGCCTCGAGCATCGACGGCGCCGGCGAGCGCTGGACGGGCGAGGCCCCGGCGCACGGGCACCTCGTGCTCGGCGTCGACCCCGCGGACTTCGGCGCGGACGACGCGGTGATCCAGCCGGTGCGCGGGCTCTACGCCTACCCGCCCCGGGTGATGACGGGCGCGCTCGAGAGCAGCGCCATCGCCGCCGAGGTCGTGAAGGTGCTCCGCGACCTTCGCCGCCTCCCCGCCGACCAGAAGGTCACGGTGGTGCTCGACTCGAACGGCGAGGCGGGCGGCGGGTGCCGCGAGGCCCTGAAGGCGACCGAGGCCTTCAAGCGGGGGGAGTTCGAGCTCGTGCTCTCGCACGGCTTCCGGAAGGCGGACCGCGGCGACTACGCCGATGTCCGGACGAAGCTCTGGTTCGAGCTCGACGACTGGCTTCGGCGCGGCGCCGTCCACGTCACGCCCGAGCTCCGGAAGGAGCTGCTCGCCGTGAGCTACGGCTACCGGCTGCGCGACGCGAAGCTCGAGGCCGAGAAGAAGCGCGACACGAAGAAGCGCCTCGGCCGGAGCCCGAACCTCGCCGACGCGCTGACGCTCGCCGTCTCGCGCTCGAGGCCCATCGAGTTCGCGAACGACATCTACGACGACGACCGCGAAGAGCGCGGAGCAGGGAGCTACATGTGACGATCGTCGACCAGTACGGGGACCCGGTCTCGTCGAGCTCGCTGCTCATGGAGCACGTCGACGAGGAGAGCCGCTTCCTGTCGCCGGCCCGCGAGAGCCGCGCTACGGGGCTCACGCCGGAGAAGCTCGGGCGCCTCTTCCGCGCCGCGGACGACGGCGACGTCGAGGCGTACCTGACCCTCGCCGAGGAGATCGAGGAGCGCGACGCGCACTACCGCTCCGTGCTCTTCACGCGGAAGGCGGTGCTCTCGCAGCTCCGCCCCGAGGTCGAAGCCGTCGACGAGACGCCTGAGCAGCAGGCCATCGCGAGCGACGTGAAGTGGCTCGTCGAGGCGGACGAGTTCCGGGACCTGCTCTTCCACGGCGCCGACGGCATCGCGAAGGGCTACGCCTTCGTCGAGAACCTCTGGGAGACGAGCGAGTCGCAGTGGTGGCCGGCGGACTACCGCTGGCGGGACCCGCGGTGGTACCGGGTGAACCCGCGTACGCTCCGGGGCTACCGCCTCGAGGACGGGAGCGCCGAGGGCGCCCAGCTCCCGGCGCACAAGTACACCGTCTTCCAGCCGCTCCTGAAGTCGGGGGTCCCGCTTCGGAACGGTCTCGCCCGCCTCGTGGCCGCGAGCTACCTCTGCAAGTCGCTCACCGTGAAGGACCTGATGCGCTACCTCGAGGCGTACGGGATCCCGAGCCGCATCGGCTACCACGCCTCCGGCGGCACCGACTCCACGAACGACACGAAGGCCTCCTTCGCGCGCGCGATGAGGATGCTCGGCACGCACGGCTACGCCATCTTCCCTGACGGCGTGAAGCTCGAGACGCTGCCTGCGCAGAAGGGCTCCGAGGCCGGCGCGTTCCTCGGGACCGCGCAGTTCTGGGATCAGCAGACCTCGAAGGCCGTGCTCGGGCAGACGAGCTCGGCGGACGGCGGCGGGGCGGCCCCGGGGACGTACAAGGCGGCCGAGCACCACAAGGGCGTGCGCCTCGACTACCTGAAGCACGACGCGCGGACGATGATCGCCATCGTCGCGAAGCAGCTCATCCGCGCCTTCGTGTCCTTCAACCACGGGCCGCAGGAGCGCTACCCGCGGGTCACGCTCCCGGTCCCGGACCACGCCGACATCGCGAAGTTCTCGACTGCCGTCTACCAGCTCGTCGACCGCGGCCTCGAGGTGGACCAGGACCAGATCCTCGAGCGCCTCGGGCTGGCCCGCCCCGTCGAGGGGGCGAAGCTGCTGCGACCTTCGACGCAGCACGATCTCGACGGGCAGACCGGCCCGGGCGGCGAGCCCGAAGAGGGCTTGTAGCCGGGGTCGCTCCTGGCTAGTCGTCTTCGTCTTCGTCTTCGTCTTCCACGCAGGTTGGTAGCTGATCCACGCGCGGCGTCAGAAGGGCAAGGATCCGGCCACGGTCGTTCGTCAACGTCGTGTCGAGCTCCCTTCCTACCTGCGTCAATCGACGGCTCTGTCGAATGACGCGCTCGAGCTGGGCCACCATCTCAGACGGTAGTCCAGCAGACACGCACGGTTCCGAATAGGGGACCAGGTGCGCGGGCTCATTCTCCCCGTATGGTGTCAGAGAGTCGATGGTCTCGTCATCGCCATCCCAGGGCTGCACGCACGCATATCGTTCTGCCGTGACCCGGAGGCCTTCACCGAACGCGACGAGAAATGACAAGGCTTCACGCCACTCATCATATGCGGCAGTGACCTGTCGAAAGAGGGAGATAAGGTCTCGGCGTTCCTCATCAGGCGTCGGCGTTCCAGAGTCCCCGTTCTCCGTAGTGGTGCGACTTGGCGCTTGGGCGGCAAGAAGGTCTGTCCTTAGCTTCGGGAGCGACTCTTCTCGGAGGGTTCTGAATCGGTCAATGATCGAGTCGGTGGCCGCAGCCTGCCTCGTTAGATCATCGTAGGCCGAACGCGTAAACGCTAGAGCCGCCACGGTCTCCTGAAATCTGGTGAACCCGTTTGGTTCCTCATCCTCCTTCGCCGAGGCCACAATCTGCGAGATGATAGCGAGCGCGCCACTCACCGCTGCGACCGCGTAGCCGCTTCTCTCCGTGCGCGCTCCTCCATCAGACGCCACTGCGATGGCTCCCGCGGCAGTTCCCAGACCGCCCAACGGCACCAACCAGTTGCGGGCGCGGTCGTAGGTATTCCTGAAAGTGTTCGACGACCAGGGACTGGCCACCGCTCCAAACTGAAGGCTCGTGCTGCCGATTAGTCCAGAGTATTCACCCCACAAACCGTCTTGAGACATGAGATCAACAAGGCGAAGGGCGTTGGGTAGCTGGGAACGCGCGTATCCTCGTACGTACTCGGTACGCAATCGTTCGCACTCTTGAAGTCGTGTGGCGATGGCACGCGACTCGTTCGCATCTACTGCGTCGCCGCCGATGGCTTCGAGGATTCTTCGTGTGTATTCAGCGCGGCCCTGCTCCGCCTGGTTATCGATCGACTCGAAGGTAGAACCCAACGCGGATATCGACGGCGGTAGTTCTACACGAACGCCTCTCCCGGGGAACTGAGCACTAGTTGGTGTCGCAAGAGACATGCCCATGACGACTAGCGCCGATGCTGCGATTTGAAGGTTTGCTCGCATTGCTTATTCTCCGTTCTCCACACTACGCGGAAGCGGAAGCTCTCACGAAGCGCTGCAACCAGTCGATATCACGCCGTTTCTCGATATTTCGTGGTCCGTCGAGCCGAGGGCTCCTAACGTTGAGTCGCTGACTCGACGTGGTGCGGGGCACACCTCGGCTCGTGCCCGCCCAACCCGGCGCCCAGCCTGCTCCCCGCCGCCCCGCGTTCAAGCGCGAGACGGTGGAGCTCGTGCGGCTGGACACCGTAGGGCTCTCGTCGCTCGCGCCGCCGGCGGCGCCGCCGTCGCAACGGAGCGAGCGCATCGAGCCGCCGAACTGGGTCCCGCTGTGCCCGGCCCCTGACGAGGAGGGGCTCATTCACGCGCGGGACGGGCGCACCTTCTACATCGAGGACCCGGCTCGGGTCATCGAGCGCTCCGAGGGCGAGCTCCCGACCGGCATCGACGTCGACCACGAGTCGATGCCCGGGTTCTTTACCGAGGCGAAGACGGGGGCCTACGGGCACATCGACCTCATCGAGTACGTCGAGGAGCCCGACGCCGAGCGCTCGGAGCCCGGCTTCTGGGGCCGCATCGAGCGGTGGACCGATCCGGGCCGCGCGCTCATCGAGGGCGCCATCTTCCGGGGCATCTCGCCGGTCATCGGCATCACACCACGCTTCGACGTCGACCCAGAGAGCGGCGAGCGCACCTGGCTGCCCCCCGCTCTCCACAACTTCCAGCGCATGCCTGCGCTGACGAACCGCCCCGCGCTGACGCACCCGCTGCTGTTCAGCGACCCGCGGCGGCCCGCATCACCCATCGCGCCGGAGGCGGCGCGGGAGGAGCCCATGAACGAGGAAATCAGAAGGCTCGGGCACCGGCTCGGGCTCTCCGGGGACTTCACCCCGGAGAAGGTCGCCGCCGCCGTCGACGACCAGATGGTGCCGAAGGCCGAATTCGAGGCGCAGAAGGCGCGCGCGGACGCGGCCGAGAAGGCGCTCGAGGACGACCGCAAGGCGCGCTTCGAGGCCGCCGCAGACGCCGCCGTCGGCGCCGCCGTGAAGGCCGGGAAGCTGCAGCCCTCCTCGCGGGAGTTCTACCGCCAGGGCATCACCGACCAGGACTCGCTCGACCGCTTCCAGGCGTTCGTCGCGAGCCAGGCCTCCGTGACCACGCCGGACCCGGCGGACCCCGAGCGCCCGGCGGGCCTCGGCGCCGCGGGGCT
Source organism: Myxococcota bacterium (assembly GCA_038750805.1). Lineage (GTDB taxonomy): Bacteria > Myxococcota_A > Polyangia > Polyangiales > Houyiibacteriaceae > CALCTH01. The sequence continues at coordinate 2,378 of JBCDGX010000143.1, read as the reverse complement.
CTCGGCCACCGACAAGAAGATCGCGGGGACGCTCGGTCTGTCCGGCGAGGAGTTCGCCAAGGACAAGGCAGAGACCTACGGCGAGCTGAAGCGCTTCTACGACGGCGAGCCCGAGAAGGGCGTGGGCTACGCCCAGTTCCAGGCCGCCAAGAAGAAGGCGAAGAGCTCGCTCGTGAGGGGGGGCTGACGTGCCGCTCACCGCAGCGCGCCGGACGGAGAAGCTCTCCGATCTCGGCTTCCGCGACGTCCCGGTGGCTGCCGGCGTCATCTGCTACGCGGGCGGCCAGGCCGTGATCAACGCCACCGGCTACGCCGCGCCGGCGACCACGGCCACGGGCCTGAAGGCCGCGGGCAAGTTCCTCGACACGGTCGACAACTCGGGCGGCCTCGACGGGGCCGAGACGGTCCGCATCGAGTGCGACAGCGCCTACCCGTGGGCCAACAGCTCCGGGGCCGACGAGATCACGCAGGCCAACGTCGGCGACACGGTCTTCATGGTCGACGACGAGACGGTCGCCCTCACGGACGGGGGCGGCACGCGCAGCCCCGCCGGCGAGGTCTTCCAGGTCAACAACCAGGGGGTCTACGTGCTCCCGACGCTTCGAGGCTGAGCGATGGCGGTCATCAACGGCGAGTCGATGTTCTCCCACTACGTGGGGTTCAAGCGGGCCTTCCGCGATGCGTTCGACGGCGCGGAGAACGTGGACCAGTGGTCCCTCTTCTCGACGCTCGTCCCGAGCGACACGCGGGAAGAGGTCTACCAGTGGATGGGCCAGACCCCGCAGATGCGGGAGTGGATCGGCCCTCGCGTCGTCCGCGAGATGCTCGGGTCCGAGTACCGGATCAAGAACAAGAGCTACGAGCTCACCTACGGCGTCAACGCGGACGACCTCGAGGACGGCCGGAACCCCGACCTCATCTTCCAGTTCAACCGCATGGGCCGCGCCGCGGCGCGGTGGCCGAACAAGATCTGCTTCGAGGTCCTGAAGGACAGCTACACCGGCGGGCCGGGAGCAGGCCTGGTCGGCTTCGACGGCCAGCCGCTCTTCAGCGCGGCGCACCCGGTCGACCGTCGCGGGGACGACGGCGTCGTCGCGGCGACGACCGAGTCGAACTTCGTGGCCGGCGGCGGCGAGCCCTGGATCCTCGTGGACGACACGCAGGTCCTCGGCCTCGTGATCATGCAGCTCCGCCAGCAGGCGCGCTTCGTCCGGAAGGACGCGCCCGAGGACGAGGGGATGTTCCACAAGCGGCAGGCGCTCTACGGCGTCGACTCGCGTGGCGCGGCGGCTCCGGGCCTCTGGCACGTAGGCTTCATGTCTCGCGGGACCCTCAATCAGACGAACTTCGAGGACGCCTTCGCGACGATGACGGGGCGGAAGAACGAGGAGAACGAGTCGCTCGGCATCCGGCCGACGATCCTCATGGTCGGCTCGACCAACGAGGCCGCGGCCCGCGCGCTCCTGCTCCGCCAGTTCATCGACGGCGGCAACACGAACCCGAACTTCAACAGGGTGGCGCTCCTCGTCACCAACCTCCTCGACTGAGGCTGACGATGGCGACGAAGCCCAAGACGGAGAAGCCGGCGGAGACGCCGAAGCCCAAGACGGAGACGGGCGCCGACCAGCGCCAGCCGGCGCGTCCGGGCCTCCGAGTCCGGACCGCCAAGCAGGGCGATCGCCCCGTCGCGCGCTACGTGCGCGGCGGGTACGCCTTCGGGCCGGAGCCCCGGTTCATCGACGCGCTCGACCTCACCGAGGCGAAGCGGCGCGTGATCCTCGAGGACCCGCTCCTCGAGGCCGAGGTCATCGAGGGCTGACCTGTGCCCTACGCGACGATCGACGACGTGAAGCAACGGCTCCGGACCGTGGACGCGCTCCTCGCGATCCTGGATGCCGATGCGATCGACAGCGCCCAGGAGACGGAAGTCACCCGGGCGCTCGAGGACGCGTCGTCGGTCGTCGATTCCCATCTCGCCCGCATGCTGCCGCTGCCGGAGACGCCTCCGCCGTGGGTCCGGAAGGCGACCGTCGACCTGGCCATCTACGACCTGGCCGACGGGCGCGTGACCGAAGAGCACCTCCGCACGCGTCGCGACGACGCGATGGACCAGCTCAAGGCGGTCGGGAAGGCGAAGGCCGGACTCGGCGCCGACCGCACGGCGAGCTCGCGCGAGGGCGAGTTCGCGGTCGAGAGCGAGCCCCAGGTCTTCGGCCGCGAGCGATCGGCGGGGATCCTATGACGCTCCAGGTCCAGGTGACCGGCCTCGCCGACCTCCGGCGACGGCTCCATGAGCTCGGCGAGACGGAGGCTCTCGCCGATGACGTGGCGCGCCTCGGGCTCGACGCGAGCGACGAGACCTTCGCCCGGCGCGCCGG
>JBCDGX010000142.1:0-10426 GCA_038750805.1 Myxococcota bacterium | reverse complement strand
GGGCCGTGTTCGCGACCGACCGACACGTCGTGCACGAAGCGCTCAACGCACTCCGCTTCTCCGCCGGGAACTTCTACGTCAACGACAAGCCCACCGGCGCCGTCGTCGGCCAGCAGCCCTTCGGCGGTTCCCGCGCGAGCGGCACGAACGACAAGGCCGGGAGCCTCTGGAACCTCACGCGCTGGGTGAGCCCGCGGTCGATCAAGGAGAACCTCAACCCGCCGACGGACTGGCGCTACCCCTTCCTCGGTTGAGTCAGGGGGTGGCGGCGTCCCTCACCGCCCGGACGAGCGCGGCCCAGTCGTCCTCTCCGACGTCGTCCGGGCGCGCGAGGGCTTCGAGGTCGGCGCCACCGATGACGCGCGCGAAGACGAGCGCCGCGAGCTGCGAGCCGAGCGGCGAGGGGTGCGATCCGTCGCCGGCGTAGAGCGCCCGGAAGAGCGCCTCGTCCGTCGCCTCGAGCTCCCCGAAGGCGGGACCCACCGGCGCGATGACGACCGTGTGGCCCGCGGCCTCGAGCGCGTCGCGCATGGCCGCGTAGCCCGCGTTCAGCCGCCCTTGCATGGTGGCGTAGTCCGGGAAGAGGTCCGGGTTCCGCGCGTCGCCGTCGCGCCGGCCCCAGGTGAGGAAGAGGACGATGCGCGCGGCGCCCGCCGCCGCGGCGAGGGCCTCGGCCGAGGCCAGCGACGCCGCCCGGTCCGCGTTGCCTTCGGGGAAGCCGGGGATCTGGCTCTGCTCCTGGAGTACGACGACGTCCCAGCCCTCGGCCAGCAGCGTCGCGAGCTCCGCGTCGCCGGCGTGCCGGACGAGCGTCCAGCCACCGGCGGTTCGGCTCGCAACCTCCGGGGAGCTCGGGGCCGTAGCCGCGTAGAGCTCCGGCAGGTCGTTGTAGAAGGTGTAGGAGTTGCCCACGAAGAGCACGCGCCGCGCTTCTCCGGTGCCCGCGTCCTCGGCGCCGGCGTCCCCGGTGCCTGTGTCTTGGGTGCCTGCGTCTTGGGTGCCCGCGTCGACGTCGCCGCCGCCGTCCATGACGCCGAGGTCGACGGGGCCCGCGTCGCCAGGGCCGGCGTCGAGGGCCGGGAGCGCCTCCTCGCCGCAGCCGGCGACGACGAGGGCGAGGAGCGGGGCAAGCCAGGCGCGCATGGCCAGGGCCTAGCAGGTTGTGGAGCTTCTCCGCCACAGGCGACGTGGACGCCTGCTGGCAGCTGGGGGCCGCGCCCGGAGGCGTGAGGGATCATTCCGGTGGCGGCCGCTCCGGTGGTACACCCGCCCTCATGTCAGCGAGGGGTCGATGAGCGAGCCGTCCACGGCCGAGGGACCGGAGCGGCGGTCGACCGACCTCCGCCAAGAGGTCGAGCGCCTGGCGCTCCTTCACCGCATCGGCGTCGCGCTGAGCGCGGAGCGGAACCGCGACCGCCTCGTCGAGCAGATCCTCCTCGAGGCCAAGCGCCTCTGCCACGCGGACGGCGGGACGCTCTACCTCCGCACCGACGACGACGAGCTGCGCTTCGCGATCATGCGCACCGATTCGCTCGGCATCGCCCTCGGGGGCTCGACGGGCCGGGCCATCGATCTGCCGCCCATTCCCATGTTCGACCCGGCGACGGGCGAGGCGAACCGGACGAACGTCGCGAGCTACGCGGCGCACCTCCGCGAGAGCGTGAACATCCCCGACGCCTACGACGCGACGGGCTTCGACTTCTCGGGCATGAAGCGCTTCGACGAGCGCAACCAGTACCGCTCGACGTCGTTCCTCACGATCCCGCTCGTGAACAACGAGGGCCGGGTCATCGCGGTGCTTCAGCTCCTGAACGCACGGGACCCGGAGACGAACGGAGTCATGGCCTTCGGCGTCGAGGACCAGCGCATCGTCGAGGCCCTCGCGAGCCAGGCGGCCATCGCCCTCGACAACCAGGCGCTCATCGACGGTCAGAAGGAGCTCCTCGAGGCCTTCATCCAGATGATCGCCTCGGCCATCGACTCGAAGTCCCCGTACACCGGCGCGCATTGCGAGCGCGTCCCCATCCTCACGATCATGCTCGCGGAGGCCGCGCAGGACGCGACGGAGGGGCCCTACGCGGACTTCCAGCTCTCCGAAGAGGAGTGGTACGAGCTCAAGATCGCGGCCTGGCTCCACGATTGCGGGAAGGTCACGACGCCGGTCCACGTGATGGACAAGGCCACGAAGCTCGAGACGATCTTCGACCGCATGGCCATGGTCCGGACGCGCTTCGAGGTCATGGACCGGGACGCGCGCATCCGCATGCTCGAGGCCCGCGCCGGTGGCGATCCGGACGCCGAGGCGCGCTACGCCCAGGAGGCCGAGCAGCTCGCCGCGGACCTCGCCTTCCTCGAGGAGGCCAACCTCGGCGGGGAGTTCCTCCAGGACGAGGCGAAGGAGCGCATCCGGCGCATCGGGAGCCGGCGCTACGTCGAGAAGGGGAAGGAGCGGCCGCTCCTCGACGCCGAGGAGGTCGAGAACCTCTGCATCAGCCGGGGCACGCTCACCAGCGACGAGCGGCTCATCATCAACGGGCACATGGTGCAGACCATCCAGATGCTCGAGTCCCTGCCCTTCCCGAAGAACCTGCGGCGCGTCCCGGAGTACGCGGGGGGGCACCACGAGAAGATGGACGGCAAGGGCTACCCGCGCGGCATCTTCGCGAACGACATGTCGCCGCCCGCGCGGATGATGGCCATCGCGGACGTCTTCGAGGCGCTGACGGCGCAGGACCGGCCCTACAAGCCCGGCAAGAAGCTCAGCGAGGCCATGCGCATCATGGGCTTCATGAAGCGGGACAATCACCTCGACCCGCAGCTCTTCGATCTGTTCGTCGCGAGCGTCGTCTACCGCGCCTACGGCGAGCGCTTCCTGCCCCGGGAGCTCATCGACGAGGTCGACGAGGCCGCGCTCCTCGCCATCGAACCGAAGAGCTTCGACGTGCCCCCGCCGAACGAGCGGGCGCGGCGCTGGCAGGGCTTCTTGCCGCAGTACGAGCCGCTCCGCGCGAGCGTGATGGGCGAAGAGCCCAGCTGAGCGCGCTCAGCGCTTGGCGATCTCGAGGAGCACGTGCTTCCCGTCGGGCCTCCGCGTGAAGCGGAACGCGACCGCGTCGCCGGCGGCGAGGCCCTCGAGCTGCCCCTGCCCCTGCGCGAAGAAGGGCATGGTCATCGCGGGCATGTAGTCCGGGACGTCCTCGTGGGCGATGGTCACCCGGCTGCCGTCCTCGGCGACGGCCTCGACGGTGCCGCGGGTCTCCCAGGAAGGCGCGTCGTCGCCCTCGGGGGCATGGGGCTCGCCATGGCCGTCGTGGGTCGGCGGGGGCGTCGACGCGTCGCGTCCGCACGCAACGAGGAGGGCCAGAAGGAGGAGGGCTCGAGCCATGCCGCGAGTATGTGCGCGCGCACGCTTCCGGCAATCGCGACGAATCGCCGCAGGCGCGGCCTCGACGATGGCGCGGACACGGATAAGCTGCCGCGATGCTCTCGCGCCGCGCCGCCCTGATCGCCGCCCTGGCCGGCACGCTCGCCTGCGGGCGTACGACGCTCTCGTCGAGCCCGCTCGAGGGCGCACGCACCGCGGATCTCGGGGCGGCGGACATGCCGGCCCCGACGGATCTCGGGGTGGACCGAGGCCCGCCCCCGGAGTGCACGACGCCCGCGGATTGCGACGACGGCCGCTTCTGCAACGGCGTCGAGCGCTGCGTCGACGGGGCCTGCGCTCCCGGCACGCGCGTGACCTGCGACGACGGCACGACCTGCACCGCCGACTCCTGCGTCGAGGGCACGGGGTGCCTCAACGTCCCCGACAACACGCGCTGCGAGACGGGCACCGTCTGCCGGAACAGCGCGGGCTGCACCACCGTGCGCTGCGCCGGTGAGGCCGAATGCGACGACGGGTTCTTCTGCAACGGCGCCGAGGTCTGCCGCGGTGGCGTGTGCGCCGGAGGCGCGGCGCCGAGCTGCGCGGTCGACGGTGACGAGTGCCGCACCGGCGCCTGCATCGACCCCGTCGGCTGCGTCGCCTCCGTGCGCGACGAGGACGGCGACGGCTTCCCGGGCCTCGCCTGCGGCGGCGGCGATTGCGACGACGGGGACACGGGCGTGTCCCCGGCCTCCGTCGAGCGCTGCGACGACGGTGTCGACAACGATTGCAACGGCGCCGCCGATTGCGACGACCTGGCCTGCGCCGGGGCTCCAGCCTGCGGCGGGGCCTGCGACGCGGCGAGCATCTTCGGCGAAGGAACCCCCCTCGTGAGCGGGACCACCGCCGGCGCGTCGAACCGCTTCTCCCCGAGCTGCGCCTCCGACTCGATCGCCGGCGACGCCGTCTTCCAGTGGACCGCGCCGGACCGCGGCACCTTCGTCTTCAGCACCGAGGGCTCGGCCTTCCCCACGGCGCTCTCGCTTCGCTCGGCCTGTCCGGGGCTGGAGGTCGCGTGCGACGCGGGGGGCGCGTCGAGCCGCCTCGAGGTGGAGGTCGAGCTCCGCGAGCAGCTCTTCGTGGTCGTCGACGGCGCCGGCGTGGGCGAAGGCCGCTTCGAGCTCACGGTCTCGCGCGTCGGGTCCGCGGAGGTCTGCAACAACCGCGGGGACGACGACGGTGACGGGCGCATCGACTGCGCCGATCCCGGTTGCGCCACCGATCCGGCCTGCTGCAGCGCCGCGCCGCGCGAGGAGTGCTTCAACGGTCGGGACGACGATTGCGACGGCGCCACCGATTGCGACGACAGCGATTGCGTCGGCGAGTCGCGCTGCTGCACGCCGCTGGTCGAGCGCTGCGGGAACGGCCGGGACGACGATTGCGACGCCCTGGTCGACTGCCTCGACGACGATTGCGCCGAGGCCCCGGAGTGCTGCCGGCCCCTCCCCGAGCTCTGCGAGGGCGGCGTGGACGAGGATTGCGACGGCCTCGTCGATTGCGCTGACCCGGCGTGCGCGGACGACCCGGCGTGCTGCGTGCCCAGCGCCGAGGTCTGCGCCAACGCCCTCGACGACGATTGCAACGGGCTCCGCGATTGCGCGGACCCGGCGTGCGCGGCGGATCCGCTTTGCTGCTTCCCTTCGTCGGAGGTGTGTGGGAACTCTGCCGACGATGATTGTGATGGGCTCGTCGACTGCGACGATCCCTCCTGCGCGACCAGCCCCCTCTGCCCCTGAGCCCCTCCGACCTCGAGCGCGGCCCCGCCGCCACCGGACATCATGAGCCAGCTCTTCTCTCGCGAGCCCATCCCCGTCACCTACGCCGAGCCGGCCTCGATGACGGAGCGCCCGTCCTCGGGCTTCCTCCACGCCGAGCGCCTGCGGCCCCACCGGCCGAACGGCTGGGCGGCGGTCGTGATGCATCCGACCGGCCTCCTTCACCGCGTGCCACTGACCATCGCGCTCGCGGACGCGGGCTTCGACGTGCTGAGCTGCGCCACGCGCTACGTGAAGAACGGCGCGACGCTGCTCATGGAGCACGTGGCCTTCGACGTGGGCATGGCCGTGCGCCACGTGCGCGAGCACTTCGGCGCCGACAAGGTCGCGCTGGTGGGATGGAGCGGCGGCGCCTCGATCGCCGCGCTCGCGCAGGCCGAGGCCACCTCACCGAGCATCACGCGGCTCCCCGACGGGACCGAGTACCTCCTCGCCGAGGCCGGTCTCGCGCCCGCCGACGCGCTCGTGCACGTCGCCGGCCATCGCGGCCGGGCCCACGTGATGCGCGCCTGGCTCGATCCCTCCGTCCTCGACGAGAACGATCCGGGCCTCCGCGACGCCTCGCTCTCGCTCTACGGGCCCTCGGCGCCTTCGGCGCCCTACGACGGCGGCTTCCTCCAGACCTACCGGCGCGCCCAGCGTGAGCGCCACGAGCGCATCGCGCGCTACGCGCGGCAGACGCTCTCGGCCTATGGGGACCGCTCCTTCGTCGTCCACGGCACCACGGCGGACCCGCGCTTCTTGGACCTGAAGGTCGATGCGAACGACCGGAAGGTCGGCTACGGCTTCGGCGACCCGGCGGCGACGAACGACGCGCCGAGCGGCCTCGGCCGCTACACGAGCTGCATGAGCTTCCTGAGCCAGTGGTCCGTGGAGGACTCGCTCGCCGACGCGCTCCCGGCGCTCCGGCGCATCGACGTGCCCTACCTCATGGTCGAGAACGAGGCCGACGACGTGAGCCCGCGCTCCCACGTCCTGGACCTCGTGGGCGCCGGCGACGGCGAGCACATGATCATCGAGGAGGCGAACCACTTCTACACGGGCCAGCCCGAGAAGGCGGCCGAGGCCGCCGAGGTGATTCGCGACTTCCTCTTCCGCGAGGTCTGACGCGCGCTCCCCGCCTCGGCGGGGCGCCGCTCAGCGGCGGCGGAAGTAATGCCCTATGGCGTCGACCACGCGCTCGAGGTCGAAGGGGTCGAGGTCCGGGTAGAGCGGGAGCCGGAGGAGGCGCGAGGCCGCGGCCTCGGCCACCGGCAGGGAGCCCTCGGCGGGCCCGTAGCGCCGCCCCTCACGGGTCAGGTGCAGCGCGGGGTAGTGGAAGTAGGCGGCGATGTCCGCCAAGCGCAGGGACTCCGAGAGGGCGTCGCGCGTCGCCTCGTCCTCCACCAGCACGTGGAAGAGGTGGTAGCTCGGCTCCACGTCGTCCGGGACCCGCGGCAGCCGCAGCAGGCCCGCCTGCTCGAGCGGGGCGAGCCCGTCCATGTAGGACTGGAAGCGCGCCTTCCGGAGGCGCTGGATCTTCCCGCGGTCCTCGAGCTGCGCGAGGAGATGCGCGGCGAGGATGTCGGAGGGGAGGTAGCTGCCCCCGATGTCCACCCAGCCGTAGCGCGGGACCTTACCGCGGCGGAACTCCTCGCGGTTCGTGCCCTTGTCCCGGATGTACTCGGAGCGCGCGACGAGCTCCGGCCGGTTGACCGTGACAGCGCCCCCTTCCCCGCAGGAGACGTTCTTCGTCGCGTGGAAGCTGAAGGCGGCCATGTCCCCGAGGGAGCCCACGGGGCGGCCCTGGAAAGAGGCGCCGATGGCGTGGGCGGCGTCCTCGATCAGCGTGACGTCGTGCCGGTCGGCGAGGGCGCGCAGGCGGTCCATGGCCGCGGGCACGCCGGCGTAGTGCACGGCGACGATGGCCCGGGTCTGCGGACCGATGAGCGCCTCGACGTGGGCCTCGTCGAGGTTGAGCGTGTCCTCGCGGACGTCGGCGAAGACCGGCCGATAGCCGTGGAGTAGGAAGGCTCCCGCCGAGGACATGAAGGTGTAGGCCGGGCAGATGACCTCGCCGGCCGGCTCGCCGGGCAGGCTTCGCCGGGCCAGCAGCGCGCCCATCTCGAGCGCCGTGGTGCCGCTGGTCGTGAGGAGCACGTGCCGCGTCCCCATGATCTGGCGCAGCAGGCGGTGGCAGCGCTCCGTGTAGGGGCCGTCGCCCTGGGTCGTGCCGCTCCGCAGGGCATCGAGGACGTAGGCCTCCTCGTTCTGGCTGCGGTAGGCGCGGTGCAGCGGGATGCGGTGGAGCTGCTCGAGGTCGATGACGCTGCGGCGGACATCGGAGGTGTCGCCGTCGTCACCTACGGGCGGCAGCAGCAAGCCGTCGTTCTCGATGTCCAAAGCGCCCTGACCCACTCGCTGCCGTTCCCTCCTGGAAAAGCATAAGCCATCTGAACGACATGGCGACTGCTATATGTAGATTTTTCTCGTTCCGACAGAAATGTCCGCTGGGTCGTCCTGCTGGATACCGTTCTGTCTATGTAGCGGTCAGTCCGACCACCGCAGCACGACCTTACCGCTGGCTCCGGAGCGCATGGCGTCGAAGCCCTCCTGGAAGGACTCGACGGGCATCCGGTGCGTGAGGAGCGGCGAGACGTCGAGGCCGCTCTGGAGCATCGAGGCCATCTTGTACCAGGTCTCGAACATCTCCCGGCCGTAGATGCCCTTGAGCACGAGGCCCTTGAAGATCACGTCGTTCCAATCGATGCGCACGTCGCTCGGCGGGATGCCGAGGAGCGCGACGCGGCCGCCGTGGTTCATCGCCGCGAGCATGCTCGCGAAGGCGCTGCCGTTGCCGCTCATCTCGAGGCCCACGTCGAAGCCCTCGGTCATGCCGAGCTCCTTCGCCGTGTCCGCGATGCTCTCGCGCGCGACGTTGATCGCCCGCGTCGCGCCCATCTTCCGCGCGAGCTCGAGGCGGTAATCGTTGACGTCCGTGACCACCACGTGCCGCGCCCCGACGTGCCGCGCGATCGCGCTGGCCATGATCCCGATGGGTCCGGCGCCGGTGATGAGCACGTCCTCCCCGACGAGGTCGAAGCTCAGCGCCGTGTGCGCCGCGTTGCCCAGCGGGTCGAGGTACGCCGCGATCTCGTCGGGGATCGCGTCCGGGAGCTTGAAGGCGTTGATCGCCGGGATGGCGAGGTAGTCCGCGAAGGCGCCCGGGCGGTTCACGCCGATGCCGACGGTGTTCCGGCAGAGGTGGCGCTTGCCCGCGCGGCAGTTCCGGCAGTGGCCGCAGGTGATGTGGCCCTCGCCGCTCACTCGATCGCCGACCTCGAAGCCGTTCACGTGCGAGCCCACGCGGGCGACCACGCCGGAGAACTCGTGCCCGACGACCATCGGCACGGGGATCGTCTTCTGGGCCCACTCGTCCCAGTTGTAGATGTGCACGTCCGTCCCGCAGATCGCGGTCTGGCGGATGCGCACGAGGAGGTCGTTCGGGCCGATCTCCGGGACCGGCACCTCGTCCATCCAGATGCCCTCGGTCTTCTCCCGCTTGAGGAGCGCACGCATGCGCGTCGGCACGCCGCCACCGTCCGCCATCGTCAGCTCCCGATGACCCCGAGCTCGCGGCCGACGGCCACGAAGGCGTCGATGGCTCGGTCGAGGTGCTCGCGCTCGAGGCCCGCGCTCATCTGCGTGCGGATGCGCGCCTGGCCCTGGGGCACGACGGGGTAGCTGAAGCCGACCACGTAGATGCCGCGCGTGAGCATGCGGTCCGCCATCTCCGTCGCGAGCTTCGCGTCGCCGAGCATGACCGGGATGATCGCGTGGTCCCCGGGGAGGAGCTCGAAGCCCGCGGCGCTCATCTTCTCGCGGAAGTGCGCGGCGTTCTCCCAGAGCTTCGCCCGGAGCGCGGCGCCCTCCTTCTCGAGCACGTCGAACATGGCGAGGCTCGTCGCCGCGATGACCGGCGCGAGCGTGTTCGAGAAGAGGTAGGGGCGGCTCCGCTGCCGGAGCCAGGCGATGATCTCCTTGCGGCCGCTCGTGAAGCCGCCGCTCGCGCCGCCGAGGGCCTTGCCGAGCGTGGAGGTGATGACGTCGATGCGCCCGAGCACGCCGAGCTTCTCGTGCGTCCCGCGGCCGCTCTCCCCGACGAAGCCCGAGGCGTGGCAATCGTCCATGAAGGTGATCGCGCCGTACTCGTCGGCGAGGTCACAGATCGCCGGGAGGTTCGCGTAGTACCCGTCCATGGAGAAGACGGCGTCGGTGGCGATGACCTTGAAGCGAGCGTCCTTGGCCTCCTCGAGCTTCGCCCGGAGGTCGTCCATGTCGCTCGTGGCGTAGCGAAAGCGCTTCGCCTTGCAGAGCCGGATGCCGTCGATGATCGAGGCGTGGTTCAGGGAGTCGCTGATGATCGCGTCCTCGGGCCCGAAGCAGGTCTCGAAGAACCCGCCGTTCGCATCGAAGCAGGAGGAATAGAGGATGGTGTCCTCGGTGCCGAGGAACTGGCTGATGCGCCCCTCGAGGGTCTTGTGAACGTCCTGCGTCCCGCAGATGAAGCGCACCGAGGCCATGCCGAAGCCATGCTCACGCACGGAGGCCGCGGCGGCCTCGAGGAGCGCGGGGTGGTTCGCGAGCCCGAGGTAGTTGTTCGCGCAGAGGTTGATCACCTCGCGGGTGCCTGCGGCGCTCGCCACCTCGACCGCCGCCTGCTGCGGGGTGGTGATGATGCGCTCTTCCTTGAAGAGCCCCTGCCCGTGGAGGGCTTCGGTCTCCTTTGCGAGATGCTCGAGGAGCTGCTGCTGCATTGGGCGAGTCTAGGGTGCGCGGGGGGCGCTCGAAACGCGCCGGGGGGGCGCTCGTGAGATTTTTCAGCGAGCCTCTCGCCGTGCTCGCCCCGCCCCGGTGCCTCGCCCTCGCGCTCGCCCTGGCCGTCCTGGCGACGGCGGCCGAGAGCCGCGCCGAAGCGCCGCTGAGGGCGCGCTTCGTCGGGGTCGCCGATGCGGAGCTCGAGGCCCGCGTCGCCGGGCAGACCGGCGACCTCGAGGGCTGGCGCATCGAGCGCGAAAGGGGCCCGGCGCCGCGGGGCGTGGAGGAGGCGCTCGCCGCCGCCGACGGCGCGCGCGTGGTGTTCTGGGTGACCGGCGCGTCCGGCTCGCTGGTGGTGCACGTGGTCGACACGAGCGAGCGGCGCCTTCTCGTCCGGGACGTGACCGGCGGGACCGGCGAGTCCCTCGCG